>WJJN01000661.1 GCA_014729735.1 Candidatus Zhuqueibacterota bacterium | reverse complement strand
TTTCGTTAAGCGGAGGTCTTAAATGAAAAAAAAGCACTGGAAAGTACATTCTGTATGGATTGTACTTTTTTTGTTTCTACCAACCTTCATTTTATTTGCTGGTGAGACCGGAAAGATTGCAGGGAAAATTGTAGATAAGGCAACGGGTGATCCCTTGGTTGGCGCCAATATTCAGATACCGGGGACGAGCTTGGGAGCAGCGGCTAATTTGGATGGTGAATACTTCATTATTAATATTCCTCCGGGAACCTTTGAATTGCGAACCACCTTCATTGGATATAGAACAGAAATCATTAAAAACGTTCAGGTCTTTGTCGATAAAACGACGCGTGTGGACTTTAAGTTAAGCATGGAGGCGTTGACCGGGGAAGAAGTAACTATCACGGCTTATCGACCTGAAAGAGTGGAAGCAGACCTGACAGCCACCAAGCGCTCGTATGATGTTGAACAGATATCAAGCCTGCCCGGCGTCCGAGATGTCGATGATATTATTGACCTGCAGGCTGATGTTGATGGAGGACATTTCAGAGGTGGTCGTTCAGGTGAGGCAATCTATCTCGTCGGCGGCGCTGAAATAACCAATCCACTTACCGGCTCAACAACTTTTAATCCCATTGCTTCTGCGCTGGAACAGGTCGAAGTGTACACCAGTGGATTTAGTGCTGAGTATGGCAACGTGCAATCCGGTGTGATCAATATGATTCCAAAAGAATCAGGTGCAAAATGGGAGACGCGAATGGAAGTTTCCAGCACGAATTCACGTTACAAAACATGGGGCGGGAGTGTATATTCCGAAGAAATAATAAAATTTTTCAATATGTTGTATGATCCTGAAGAATGGTTAGTGGGAGTCGATCCTACTTCCGGAGAAAGAATTTATGACTTTTCAGCAATCGGATTTGCGAATAATTATATACCTGAACAGGAATTTGGCTGGCCCCTGCCACCGCCGCCCAGCCGGGAGGATACTTTACGTGCGGCGATGCTCAGCAGAAATTTGTTTCTGCAATTAGCAAGGCAGTCAGGACTCGAATATGCAAGCCCGGATTACCGGTTTGAATTTTCTACAGGTGGTCCTCTTTCCCAAAATGTCAGACTATTTTTAGCCGCAAATTTGAACAGCACTCAACCTTTTCTACCGGTAACTCAACGAGATCGTGATACACAAATTATGAGTAATCTGGTGTATCGTTTGAATACTAATAATAAATTCCAATTTATGTTTAACTATAATCATCAGTTTGAGAACGATTTGCCAAGTTTTTTCAACTGGTTTGAAACATCACTGAGCGTATCCAAAGTGATTGAAACGACGCAACAATACGGCTTGAATTGGAATCATGTTATTAATCCGTCGACATTTATCGACATTAAAGTCAACCATTTGATGACCCATGAGCAGGAACGAATTGAACTCGCGCAACCGGATGAAATCCTGGACGGTTATAAAAACGATACGAATTGGAGATTTGGTAAATCTCCATCCGGGCATCAAGTTGGAAAGCCGGCAACATCGCGGGGATACAGCAAAACCAATACAACAAATATTAAAGCAAGCATCACCAGTCAGATAGATACCCGAAATCTGATAAAATCCGGGTTTCAATTTAACTATTACGATATGGATGTGGATCAGGAAAGTGGAATTACTGAAATAAAAAATGTACGTTGGGACAAGTATCGGGTTTACCCGTATGAGGGTGCTCTTTATATTCAGGATAAAATGGAATATAAAGGATTGATTGCCAACATAGGGTTGCGATACGATTTTTACAACTTTAATGCTGAATACTTTACCAACAAATACTCTCCGTACCGAAATCCGGGTTATGATCCTTCAAATCCCGAAACTGGCGGATATTACGATCAACAAAATGCATCTGCTAAAAAATCACGGTTCACCTCTGTATTGCAACCCAGAATTGGATTTTCGTTTCCGGTTTCAGATGTAACCGTGCTTCACTTGAATTATGGTGTTTTTACACAGCGCCCGGCTTATCAATATATTTTTGTCAGTCGTTTGAAACTTGAGGGAAATCCTGATTTCGAAAGACTGGGGAATCCATTGCTGGAACCGGAAAAAACGATATCTTATGATATGGGGATCGTCAGAAAGCTTCCTCTTGGATTAACTTTAGATTTGAGCGCCTATTATAAAAATGTCAGTAATCTGGTCCAGTTAGCACATTATGTTGACCGTGACGGCTTTGTTTATGAAACATTTGATAACAGAGAATATGCTGATATCAAGGGATTTCATGTTAGCCTGGACAAAAACTATGGATATATTCAAGGTGGTATTCGATATAATTGGGAATCTGCTACCGGACAGGCAGGCAGTGCATTAGGAGCCGCTGATCAGGTGGTGCATTATGAAGGATCACCCGAAAAAGATGAGTTGCGAAGCCCGAAAGATATTTATCTCGATTTTAATAGAAAGCATAAACTGGTTGCAAATCTTCTCTTAAAAACGTCTTCAAGAGTTGGATTTGAATTTCTAAATTTCAAGCCACTGGCGAATTTATCCTTAACCGGTGTTTATCGGTTTCTGTCGGGAAGACCCTTTACGTGGGACTTAACCGGTAAAGGATTGCGGATGAACCAAAGAACACCGAATGAACATCACCTTAGACTTCGGCTTGAGAAGAAATTTAATATAAGCTCTATGATGGAAATTGCAGCCTATATAGAAGCTTTTAATGTACTCAATGAAAAAGTATGGCATTATAACCGAACTTTTAGTGAAGAACCGGATAATCGTTATGACTCGCGCTATATGAATGAAAATCAGGATGTGTTGACAGAAATCGAGTTTACACCCTATGTCACGAAGCTTGAGCCATTTCTTTTAACAAATAGTCCGAGATATTACCGCTTTGGTCTTTATTTTAATTTTTAAAGGACACACTTTTCCTGACGATATTGCAAAATTCTAAACTTTGGTAAATAAGGAGTTATTGAATGAGACAATTAAATAAATATAAAAACAGTGTCTGGTTGATGATTATTTTGCTCCTCCTGCCCGCGATCATTTATTCGCAGGCAAGAGATTACAGAATACATGACAGAGGGATGCTACATCAAACCCTCTTTAATACGGGAACAATAGGCAGACCATATCAATACGGGCAGGCAGGTGAATCTACGGACTTACCACTTTCGGAATATCCTCCTTATTCCAGAACTGTTGTTGACGGGATTGAATATAGCGGTCAGCACAATATAATCGGGGCTGGGGTACATGTTTCTGCAAATGTAGGGGGACAACCCGGATTAGAGAACCGAATTATTGCGGCATGTGGAGGAGTTGGAACACAACTTCCCGAACTTCCATTGGGAATATGGAGCTTCCCCATTTCAATTGAAGAGATAGAAAATTTTCCCCTGATTCCTTCGGCGGAAGGACATGGTATGCTGAACCCAAACTATGATCCTGATGAAGCGGAAGAAATCATTATTGCGAAATGGTCAACGAATACCGGTATTCAGGTTACAAGAACTTCCCGTGTCTGGAGTTATCCTGATTTTGATGATATGATTATTTATGACTACGAATTTGAAAATACGGGTGATACGGACGGGTATACCAGCACAATCGAACAGGAAAAGACGCTTAATGATGTTTTATTTGCTTTTCAATATGGCTTTGCACAATCCATGTTCGGCATTCAACGTAATTACGGATCATGGAATTTTGATGCCTACAGCAGAGGCGATTCAAGGAACTTTTTTGATCCGGACTACTGGCTGTGTTTTGATATGGTAATGCAAACCACAGCGGCAGACGTAGATTTCGAGAAAGCCGCACATCCTGAGCCGGATAAAGATCTATTTCTGGAATGGTCTGAAACCGGCAAAAACGGAGGAGGTTTGCTCAGTCCGCAAGCTCCCGGACTCTGCTTTTTGCATTGGGATATGGAACATCTCGCGATTGTTGATCCTGAAAATCCGGAGAGAAATGAATCCGAAAAAGTGAATTATCTATCAACTGATGATGAGGGCAATTACTGGGAATTAGATGAAAATGATCATGTGAAACAACCGTGGAACTGGCGATGTCCCACTAATAATGCGAGAGCGTCCAAAATGCTGGTGCGCGCCAATAATATAAATGAAAGATGGGGTGGGGTATTTACTCCCGATTTTGTAGATATGTTTGGTACTCCTGACAAATATGGTTACAATGCTCCTGGTGGAGAGGAATATTTAGGTAGAGCACGATGCAGCCATACAGAGGCGTGGAATGGCGGTGCCTTTAACGTTGGATTTGGACCATATACGATGGAACCCGGCGATAAAATTCACATTGTCATGGCGGAAGTTATGGGATATGGAGCTTCGGAAGGTAAACTGCTTGTCGGAGGTCCTTCCGGGGAACCGTTCATGCGGGCTCCCTCATGGAACCGGGAAATTGTATTGGACGGAGAAGTAATGACTGAGCACTATTTGGACGATTACGGCTATCCGGATTATATCAATTCCGATGTGATTACAGTCAATCAGGTTGCTCATAAGGCATTCGAAGCGTATTTGGGCACAACCATTGAATTTGATTCAACCCGACAGGGACCGGTTCAAGGCGTGATGTGGCCCGAACATCTACCCGGTCCGAACGAAAATAATGATATGTATAAAATACCACCAACGGTTCCTGCACCAATCATCGTGGTTGAGAATACACCGACTGCAACTGTAAAAATATCCTGGAATCAAGCTGCTGAAGAATTTACACATCCCCGTTTGAATTCTACTCTGACAAAATATAACCTGTATCGCAGCGAAGCCGGTCTTGGACCGTGGTCGTTGTTAAAATCATTTGAAGTCGGTGATGTTAATAGTGAAGGATTATATGTATATGAGGATGAAGATCAGACTTTCAGATTAGGGGAATCAAAATATTATTGCGTGACATCTGTTGATGAAAATGGTCTTGAAAGCGGAAAATCGAACACAACCTTTCATGATAAAAATGTTGCTGCCGTGAGCAAACTCGATAAGGTTTATGTGGTTCCCAATCCGTTTGTCGGCGAATCCGGCTTTCAGGGAGTGGGCAAAGAAGATGCTGTCGGGTTTTACAGATTGCCGAAAAAATGTACAATCAGGATTTTTTCTTATGCTGGTCAGCTGGTAGAAACAATTAAACACGACAAAGACGTGTTTTCAACCGCATGGTTTCAGGTAAGCCGGAACAGGCAGGATATTGCATCCGGGATCTATACTTATGTTGTTTCAACGCCGGGCGGTGATCAAACAGCAGGAAAATTTGTCATTATCAAATAAAATGATTCTAAAAAGAGGCTATAAATCATGTATAGAAAATTCAAAATATTTACATTTCTTTTGATAATAGTGGCGGTCAGTGTGGAAGGATTCGCTCAGGGTGGCGGTATCCATAAAGTGGGTACCACATCGTTTCAGTTTTTGAAAGTTAATCCGGATGCAAGAGCGACGGCTATGGGAGAAGCTGTTGTCTCAGTTGCCAATACTTCTGATGCAGTCTTTAGTAATCCTGCATGTCTTTCCAGAATACCGGATTTTGATGTTTCACTTTATTATATCGACTGGTTACTTGATATCTCTCATACAGCGATTTCAGCAGCGAAAACTTTTTCAGGAATCGGAACATTTGCCTTACATGCAGTGATGACTGACGTCGGGGAGATCGAAGAAACGAGCGTGGATTTCCTTTATCGGGATGAAACAACAGGTTTGTATAATCCCGGATTAACCGGCAACACTTTTAGCCCGGGATCTCAGGTGGTTGGGCTCTCTTTTTCAAGATACATGACGAATAATTTTGCTTTTGGTGTAACCGCCAAATGGGCAAGAGAAGATTTGGGTGTTAAAAGTGCTTCTAGTATTGTATTTGATGGAGGTATCACTTATAATACTGATTTTCGCTCTTTGCAATTGGCGGCTTCCATCACCAATTTTGGTCCTGAGGTAACGTACATCGATGAAAGTTATCCTCTGCCGCAAATATTAACAATAGGCACATCCTTTTTCGTGTTCGCTCCGGAAGATGCCATGTTTTTTCAGGCAGATCAGAATAAATTATTACTCGCTTTCGATATGGTGGAAGCCAGGGATTATGGTCAACAGTATCAAGTTGGAGTAGAGTATGCCTTTAACGAGATGTTGTTTCTGCGAACCGGATACAAAATTAATTACGATATTCAGGGATTGACACTGGGATTTGGTTTGAAATTTTTTAACACAAAAGTGGACTATTCTTATAATGAGTTTGGTGAATATTTTGATTCCGTTCATCGATTCACTTTCAGTTTTACGAAATAATTTTTAATATCTTGGAGTAGGATAATGACCATAAAAAATATTCGAATTTATGAAATGACAATCCTGTTTTTCGTGATCTGTTTTTTCAATACTGCATCGGCGCAGCATAGAGGCGATAATCTGGCTTTTCAGGGATTGTCGATTCCTGCTGGAAACGGTGTCAAAGCCCAGGCAATGGGCGGCGCATACACATCTGCATCCGGCGATATCAACGCCTTATTTCACAATCCCGCCGGGCTGAGCGGCATCGATGGGCTGGAGTTTTCTATCGAGTTCAATTCAAATGATAAAGCGTGGCAGGAAAACCAGGTATACAGACCTGCTCGACAGTTTGTGAATGTCGGCTTTATTCTGGATGGTCTCTATGTTCCTGATCCGAAATACAATGGCTGGTATGATTACGAAGCATTTTTGGAGGATACAACAATTGCAGTCACAGAACCTGCACTGGGCAAAGATTTTTATGATGAAGATGTTGCGGATTGGCAAAGAAGCAAAAATGATTTTGGTCTGAATCACGTCGCGCTTGCTGTTCCCTTTAAACTAGCCAACAGATCATTCGTCGTTTCGGCTGCCTATAATAAAAAATATCAGGTTAGGGACTATGACCGCAATCATACGCACCTGGTGCCCCATCCCGGATTTACCTACTATGAAGGTCTTTTCGAAAGAGTGGTTGATCCGGCAGACAGTACGAGAATGTATTGGTCCGATTATGAACGTGAGAGAACCGGAAAGCTCTGGGACATGACATTCGGTTTTGCCATGCAGCTCAGCAAAAATATCAAACTTGGACTCGCGATGAGCAGATTATCCGGGGAAACCGAGGAGGCTCAAGGTCTCAGCAGAGTAGCATACTTCGATCTGGTCTCAGCCAACATATTTCGATTTTCCTATGATACTCTCGATACCCGAACGACCGGCACCTCGGAATTTAGCGCGATGAAATTCAAAATAGGTACCATTTTTGAATTCGAGCGTATTAACATCGGATTGAACCTGAGTCCCGGTTATACACTTAAACGGGATTGGAACAATACAACCACGACGAACAGTCCCACTATGCAATCCGAAACTATAACCGAATCCGGACAGGATGAGCTCAAAGTCCCATTTTCTTATGCACTTGGACTCAGCATACATCCGGTGGAACCGTTTACGATCGCATTCGATATGCGCAACACAAATTATAGCAAGGCTGAATTTAATTTCGCTCAAGGGGATTCAACACACCGGGGCTGGGTCGATCAAACAATCTATAGCTTTGGTTTGGAATACAGCCCCTGGGAATGGTTATCTGTTTTGGGTGGCTACCGTTATCTGCCCGAAGTCTATGTTCCGGATGGCGCCGCTATCAAAGACCGTGGTCCTGCTGCAGACAGTTTTTCGTTTGGCGTTAGCCTCAAACTTTTTTATGGTCGCCTTGATGCTGCTTATGAAATACGCCGGCTTAAATATTATGATTCTTATTTGAGCAACACGAATTATGTTATGGAAGAAATGAATAGGTTTTTGGTGGGATATGTCATATCTCTATAAGAATCTAACTTTCTTTAATATCGCTTGAAATGTATACCTCATATTTAAAATATCTATAGTATTCTATTAACTATATGCAGAAAGGAGGTAATAAAAAAAAATACTAATTGTTACTTAATTATAATCATTCAAATTTACGGAGGATTAAATGAAAAGCTTTAAAACTATGTTCTTCACGATTTTAGCTGTATTTTGCATTGTGGGTATTAACCATTCACAAACTTTAATACCTGTTGAAGCAGGCGCCGGTGCAGATGCAAATCTGACAGCAGCTTTAATATTTGCAAATTCCGGAGCTGCTGAAAATGTGGTAATTGAGTTGGTTACCGATGGAGGCGTGTACAAATTAAATGCAGAAGACTCTGTACTGCACGACCTGACGATTCGGGCTAAGGAAGGATTGGCGGAAAAGCCAATGATAATTCCCGGTGACACAATCGATTGCTTTTTGGA
This sequence comes from Candidatus Zhuqueibacterota bacterium, assembly GCA_014729735.1. Classification (GTDB taxonomy): domain Bacteria; phylum Zhuqueibacterota; class Zhuqueibacteria; order Thermofontimicrobiales; family Thiofontviventaceae; genus Mariaggregatimicrobium. The sequence continues at coordinate 20,896 of WJJN01000661.1, read as the reverse complement.
AATTGATGAAAGTCTTCTGACTGAAAGCATTACCTTAAAGTTACAAGGGATCAAGTTTGACGGAAGATTTGAAGACGGGTCTTTGAACCCGTTCGATAATAAAGATTTTATCGCAGTCGTCAGGGGAGATGAAGCTGACAGAAGTATTCTACCGAATGTAATCGTCGAAGATTGTGATTTTAGTAATTGTTATCAAAAAGCTGCTCCTGAAACGGATAAGACTGGCAGTTTTTTCAGAATCCGTGATTATGGCACCGCTGGTACTGTACGATTTGAAAATTGTACATTTTCGAACAATGCTGATGAAGTTATCCTCGCTCAAAAGGGAAGAGGAAGAGATGGCGTGTTTACTGCAATGGATTCACTCATTGTAAAAAATTGCACCTTTAATCATGCCGGTAATGGCCCCAAGGTACAGGGGTTAATAACAGTAAAATGTGATGAAGATTCAACAACTCCCAGTGCCGCGATCATACTCGATAATTTGACCGTTTATAATTCTTATCCAAGGGTAATTAACACGGATAATTGTGAAAACACAATTGTTAAAGATTTGATAATTGCCAGTCCGGATACAACAAACAAGGACAATAAATTTGTAACCATTGAAATGTCCAATTCAAGTATCAGTCACATTGATGTTTATAACGTTGCACCTGCCATGGAAGCAATACCAGATACAGTAGATACCTGGCAATTCATCCTAGAAAATTCATTTGAAATATCCGAAGGTCGTGATATCGGCGGTCAAGCCGGAACACCTGATCTGGCAACGATTTATAACTTTGATCCGATGTTTGAAGATGCAGCAAATGGTGATTTCACGCTGATGCCCGGTTCACCGGCTTATGGTAAGGCACTTGACGGTGCAGCTCTCGGTGATTTGAATTGGGCAACCAATGCAACCTCGGTATTGAATAATGAAACAGCAGCACCGGCTGGTTTTGCATTATCACAAAACTACCCCAATCCTTTTAATCCGACGACTACAATCAGCTATTCGCTCGACAAAAAATCAAATGTAAAATTACAAATTTTCGATATTACCGGTGCAGTGGTGGAGACGCTTGTTAATTCTGATAATCAGGCTGGTCATCATTCAGTCACCTGGGATGCCTCAAATGTGGCATCCGGAATTTATTTCTATCAAATCAGGGCTGAGGGTCAATCAATAACGAAGAAAATGACATTACTCAAATAGTCGGCTTGCTTTAGATTTAGACAGAAGAGAAAGATAACAACGGTCTGCCGGGTGGAGAACAATATTCACCCGGCAGAAATCTCAATAAATCATGCAAAATTTGAAAAGTTTTTGGTACCAGGGTGCAAAGGTATGGAATTGACTAACCTGGTGTACCTTTGTGCCCCGATAACAAAAGATAAATATCAAATTTTCACGATTTGTATAAGGAGTATAATGAAAAAATATAAAAGTTCATTCGTATTAAGCTTGATGCTCTCGGCGATTCTCTTCATAGTTACTTGCAGCGGCACCGACGGAAATAAATGGATGCCTGAAATTCTGTCTGAAAAGTTTCAAAAAGACCACTATCTCCCGGATTATTCTTACGCCGGTTATCACTGGGGAGAAAGTCCTCTCCCAAACGCAAAAGCAAATTTGAACGTTACAACTTTTGGTGCTGTTCCGGATGATGGCAAAGATGATACAGAGGCATTACTCAAAGCTTTTGCCGAAGCGCATGAAGTCGACGGACCGGTTGTGGTTAAATTTCCCAAAGGAAAATTTATTTTAAAAAAGATCCTTTATATAAATCGCAGTGATTTTATCGTGCGCGGGGCAGGCAGTGGCAGAGATGGAACAATTCTCTATTGCCCACAACCATTATCTGATCTGGAAACACCGGAATCCCTCAAAGAACTCGAGGAATACCTGACTCACTATAACAAGATACAACATATCAGAGACCTGGACGTTAAAGTTCCGTTTTCACTGTATGCCTGGTCCGGAGGTTTTATCTGGACAAGAGTCAAGGGGAAAAGATTTAAACCGTATATGGAAAAATATAATACTCCCCCAAATATTTTAGCTACCATTAAAAGTGGAAAAACGGGAGAACATCTGCTCAACGTGGACTCGACAGAAAAACTAAAATCCGGAGATATTGTCAGCATTTACTGGTACAATAAAGAAGGCGAAAAATCCACTTTGATTGATGAAATTTATGATCACCAGTCACTGAAAGTAGGATCACGCCACTGGCAGAATCCGAATTACCCGTTGACCACCCAGGAAGCTACAATTATAAAAATCGAAGGAAATCAGGTGACGATTAAAGAGCCTTTGCTACTTGATCTTCGACCGGAATACACTCCGGTTATTGCTGAATGGAAACATATTAAAGAGGTTGGTATCGAACACTTACGTTTCGATTTTCCTTATGACCTCTATAACGGTCATCATGTACAGGACGGATACAGTGCGATTTTTTTGACTTCAACAGCTCATTCATGGGTAAAGGATATTAAAATTCACAACGGCGATAACGGCATATTGGCTGATGATTGTGCCAACATTACCATCGAGAATGTTGAGACTACCGGAAGGACGTATCATTACACTGTTATGTTGGGACTTGCCTATAATTTTCTCTGTAAAAACATAACAGTAAACGCGCCGTGTGTTCATTCATTGAGCTTTAATACCGGTGCCCGGAGATGTGTATTCACGGATTGTGACGTCAAAGTTCAGCCCACTCTGGATCAACACAGCGGTTGTAACTTTCAAAATCTTTTTGATAATATACGAATCATTGACAAGGAACCGCATCACTCTTTTATTACCGCAGGTGGGGCTGGCTACTGGAAACCGACCCACGGCGCTTTTTCCACCTTTTGGAATATTCAAAACGAGTTTGATTATTGTCATCCTGCAGATAAGCCAATAAAAATAAAGGGCGTTATGGATGGTCCGTCGGCGCGGTTGGTGGGTTTAACGGCAAATTATCCGATAGATATCACTTATGGTCCCAATACTTACATGGAAGGGATCAATAAATCCGATATTGCAGTGCCTTCTCTGTATGAATATCAACTAAAAAAACGACTGGCGGAATGAGGATGGTAATAAGCTGATGAAATCTCTAATAAGATTCTGGACTATATTAATAATTATAATTCTCGCCGCTAATACAGTTCATTCAAATGAATACCGAGTCAAAAATTCGCTTGAAATAAGCTCAGCGATGGAGACTGCGCAGCCTGGAGATACGTTGACTATGGTAAATGGACTCTGGATAGATCAGGATATCGATTTTAAAGGAAACGGTACTGAGAATAATCCAATCCTTCTTCGGGCTGAAATCCCTGGTCATGTAGTACTTACAGGACGGTCGAGACTGGAAGTTAATGGTCGCTATCTGATAGTGGATGGGCTTTATTTTCTAAATGCTTATATGGTAGATTACAAGGTGCATTTAATAGACTTTGGTTCGAATTCTTATCATAGCCGTTTGACCAATTCCGCCATGATCAATTGCAATCCCGATGACTGGGGTTTGTTTTATAAATGGGTCAGAGCCAAAGGGACGTATAACAGAATTGACCACTGTTATTTCAGCGGTAAAAACCATCAGGATGCACTATTGAAAATTGTCGTCCCGGATGATGGACCCAGCTACTCGCGCATCGATCACAATTATTTTGGTGATATCCCACCCGGTAAAACCGGAAACGGCTGGGAAACGATCCGTATTCAGGGACCTGAAATTGCTGCCGGGAAAACCATTGTCGAAGATAATCTCTTCTATCATTGTGATGGCGAAGGTGAGATCATTTCGCTCAAAGCCGGTGACAATGACTTGAGACGAAATACATTTCTGGAATGCATGGGATCGCTGACCTGCCGCAAGAATGTAGCGAATCGAATCTATAATAATTTTTTTATTGGAAACGGAAAGTACGGTACTGGTGGAATCCGGATGTACAGCAAGGATCACGTCATTACCAATAATTATTTTGAAAATCTCAATGGCGACAGTGATTGGCGGGGAGCGCTTTCCTATATGACGGCGCAGGTCGGTGTTCCAGAGGTTGAAAATGTTTTGGCTGCATTTAATACAATGGTCAATTGTAAATATTCAATTGAAGTCGGTGTTGGCAGGAGCGCAAGTTCAGGAAGAATCATCCCTCCGCGTGACCTCCAATTTGCGAATAACATCGTTTTCAATCCGATGGGTGAACTCGTTCATTACCGGGAAGATGTCACAGGCATGAGTTATGAAGGCAATATCATGCATGGTACAGCCATTGGTATTCCATTCACAACCGGCATTGATACCGTTGATCCCGGATTCATGCAGGAAACTGATGCATTGTGGCGTCCCGGGAGCACTAGTCCTGCAATCGACGCTGCAGTTGGTGAGTATCCTGACATTACTTTTGATATGGATGACCAGCCGCGTAATGATGGTAAAAAGGACATTGGTGCAGATGAATATTCCAATGTTCCGGTCTTAAATCGCCCTTTAACTAAAAAAGATGTGGGTCCAGACTGGCTCAATCAGCCCAATCTGCCATTTGCGCTTACCATAAGAAAAACTGGCGATGGTTCAGGAACTGTAACAGTTGAGCCACCTGATGGAATTTATTCACCTGGAACCGTTGTCACATTAACAGCAACTCCCGATACAGATAATCAGTTTGATGGATGGAGCGGTGATTTATCCGGTACTGATAATCCAACAACTGTCGTTATGGATACACACAAAACTGTCAGCGCAATATTTACACCTCCTGTTTCTTATCAGTTAGCTGTCTGGAAAATCGGCGAAGGTGAAATTACATTCGATCCACCAGGAAACTTATACCCGAAAGGCACAATGGTCAAAGTATTTGCTGAGCCGGAAGATGAATGGGCATTTAGTCATTGGGGCGGAGATTTAACAAGCACCAATAATCCTGATAGCGTGCTAATGGATTCGGATAAAGCACTCACAGCAACCTTTACACAGGCAGATGCAGTTGAAGCATTTAATGCCAAGCCAATAGAAAATCGTTTAAGCCAAAATTACCCCAATCCATTCAATCCAACAACAACGATTACTTTCTCATTGAAGAAAGGTGGCTATACGACGCTATCTGTGTATGATATATTGGGACACAAAGTTGTAGAAATTGTGAATGGACGTTTAGATGCAGGATATCATCAGGTTGAATTTGATGCATCCGCTTTGGCATCAGGAGTATATTTTTACATAATTGAAACACCGGACTTTAAGTTACAGCGGAAAATGATTTTGATGAGATGAATTGATCTTTATCCGGCATGGAATTCACGTACCCGTACTTATGTCGCCAAAAATGGTGTTGAAGATTGAGTGCGGCATGTGTATTTCGCGGATTTGTCTGAATTCATTCCATCCGTCATTGGCTAAACAAAGCTCAGATTATTTTATTGTTAAACAAAATGAGAATTAGATACGCCATAAAAAATGGCTGACATCGGAGGCTAAATGAGACTATTTTTTACCTGCGCAATGATTTTATCCTTTAATCTCACAGTATTCGCAATTCAATATAACGTTTCAAATGCTGAAGAGATTGATAATGTCATGACTGCTGCGCAACCCGGTGATACATTGACAATGGCTGCAGGCGTATGGACAGATCAACTTATCAAATTTCACGGCAATGGCGCTGAAGGAGACTCGATTATCCTTCGGGTAGAAAAACCGGGTCATGTACTTTTAAACGGAAGATCTCGCATTAGCATTGACGGAACATATTTAAAAGTCGATGGATTACGATTTGTTGGCGGTTCGAACGGGTCCGGAGCTATTGTGTTTGATAACGGCAGTCAGCATTGCCGCGTCACGAATACGCAGGTTTCGGAATACAATCCTCCGGGCGGGTCGCTTCGTTATCACTGGATCAAAGTGAACGGTTCTCATCATCGTTTGGATCATTGCTATTTTTCCGGACAAAGGCATAGTGGCGTCACTGTGCATGTATCATTAGCAACATCTCCGTATGGCTATCACAGAATCGATCATAACCATTTTGCTGATAAACCACCAGGCGATGCTAATGGTTACGAGACTTTGAAAGTCGGAACCGGAGATGAGGCTCATCTGGAAGGCAACATCATTGCCGAATATAATTATTTTTACAGATGCAGCGGGGAAGCTGAGATTATTTCAAACAAAAGCCTCCATAATGTTTATCGTTATAATACTTTTGTGGAATGCCGGGGCGCCGTCACGATGCGTCAGGGCACCCATTGCATAATTGAAGGCAATTACTTTTTCGGAAATGAAGTCTCGGGCACCAGCGGCATCCGGGTAACCCATCGCGGCCATACGATTATGAATAATTATTTTCAGGATTTGGGAAGATGGGCGTTTTATTTTCATGCCGGACCTGATGCAAACTATGCGGAGGATGTCATTGCCAATGGTGATCATGTGCGTGCGGACAGCATGCGCATTGTGCATAATACCGTGGTCAATTGCGGCTCCGGCATCCATATTGTCCCCGGAGATTCGGCGGATCCACTTAATCTTCCGCCCAGGGATAATGTGATTGCCAATAATCTCATCACCATGGATGACGCAGCCCCTTGTTATAGTGATGAAAATCATGCGGGATTTTATCAGATTTGGGAAGGTAACATGTTTCATAGCGCCAATTTGGGGGATGTGCCCGATTCAGGCTATGTGGTGAATGATCCGTTGCTTGCACTGTTGAACGGTTGGTTTCAGATTACAGATACCAGTCCGGCTATTGATTCCGGTGTGGGTGATTATCCGGATGTGATTGATGATATTGACGGCATACGTCGGGATGACCAAAAGGATATCGGAGCGGATGAATTAGGTATCGGTCCACGTCAACCATTGTCACCTGCGGATGTTGGACCCTTCTGGATACACGATGGTGATTTGCCGGATCCGGATGAATTGCCGCGGATACTGACAGTCGCTTTGCGAGGGAAGGGAAACGGAGAGGTATTGTTTGATCCTCCTGGTGGTGTTTATGAAGCAGGTACAGCCGTTACGTTATCGGCAGTTCCTGAGGCAGGACACACGTTTGCGGGATGGGAAGGCGATATTGAAAGTACAAAAGATTCGATCAGGGTGATTATGGACAAAAGCATTAATATCAGGGCTTATTTTGATCCACCACTTCGCTATAACCTTGCCGTTTGGAAAATAGGCTCTGGCTCAGTGGAGTTTGATCCTCCGGGTGGCTCATATCCGGAAAGTACGGTAGTGAAAATTGAGGCAATTCCGGACCAAGGCTGGATGTTCAGCCATTGGGGTAATGCGTTAAGCGGTACAAGTAATCCGGATAGTGTGCTGATGGATTCAAATAAGGGAATAACTGTAACCTTTACCCAAACAACTCATGTTGAAGCTGGAAATCATGCACCATTAACTTATCGGCTGGATCAAAATTACCCGAATCCATTCAATCCAACTACAACGATTACGTTCTCTTTGAAAAAAGCCGGACATACGATGCTGTCTGTGTATGATATAGTGGGACACAAAGTTGCAGAAATTGTGAATGGACGTTTGGATGCAGGATATCATCAGGTTGAATTTGATGCATCCGGGTTGGCATCAGGAGTATATTTTTACATAATTAAAGTATCGAACTTTGAGTCACAGCGGAAAATGATTTTAATGCGATGATTTGATTTTTAGTGGTTGCTCGCATTGTCCACAATATGGATTTTGCACAAACTTAACGTCATTAAAAAAGAAAAATAATATGAATAAGTTAGTTAATACACGACGAGATTTTTTAAAAAAATCACTCATAGGACTGGGTGGGATAGGTTTGGCAAGTACCTTGGGGTGTGTTTCACGAAAGAGTAGCGAAAGTATTTTGAAGTATGAGTTAGACAATTTATTTCCCCGTTATACAAAGTTTGATCCGAAAGTTCCCATCTGGTGCGTCACGCCGGACATTGACCGATGCATTCATCGTTTTCACAGTTCATCCCCATTCAGCCCATCAGGCAGGTACCTGGGATTGACCCGGATATCACGGGAAGATCGCCCTCCGAAACCGGGAGAGGTGGCAGAGATCGTTTTGGTTGATTTGATTTCCGGCGAACAAAAAATTATATCGGAAACAAGGGGATGGGATACCCAACTTGGAGCACAGGTACAATGGGGAGCCAACGATACCGAGTTATTTTTCAACGACGTCGATACCGGCTCATGGCTGCCTTATGGAATAAAGATGAATCCTTTAACCGGTGAGAAAATGAAACTGGATGGGACAATTTATATGGTTTCCCCGGATGGTAGATGGGCAGCAAGCACCTGTCTTCGCCGCATTGGCGCCACTCAGGCTGGTTATGGTGTCATTGTTCCGGATGACTATGTGCCTGTAAACAAAGGCGTTGTCGAAGACGATGGTGTATACGTTACCAATACACAGACAGGCGAGTGCCGGATGATCGCATCATACAAACGCATTGTCGAAGAAGCGATCCCTGAAATTGATGTCAGTCGTTATGGAAAAGGTGATTTTTACGGCTTTCATGTCAAATGGAATCCTCAGAGCAATCGCATTATGCTTGTATTACGGTATATGCCTGTTAATGACAAAAAAAGAAAACCCATGTTAATTACCATGACACTCGACGGTGATGACATTCGAGTGGCTGTCCCGGCGTCCGAATGGGCGGATAAAGGCGGGAACCACCCGAACTGGCATCCGGATGGCGAGCATGTTATAATGAATTTGAATATTGAAAAGAATGGATGGATGTTTGTCCAGGCAAAATACGATGGTACGGATCTGAAAAAGATTACAGATATACCCGCCAATCATGGTCATGTAACGCTGCATCCGACTGAAAAATATATTCTGACCGATGCATATCCCACTGAACCGGTTGCTTTTGGCGATGGTACGGCGCCATTGTGGTTGATCGATCTCGAAAAAAATCAAAAGAAAACGCTTGTCCGGATGGATGCTGTCACAAAGTTCTTCGATTCAAATCCTAAAAGGGCAAAACAGATGCGGGTTGATCTTCACCCGGCATGGGATTCGCGCACTTTTACACATGTAGCCATAAACGGCGTGGAAAATGGAACGCGGCGTGTTTATGTGGCGGATCTGTCGGAACTTGTTCCGCCGGCATAAACGGATGCACGTCAGGGCGATATTGCAGACCTTTTTTTAAGCGGAATCTAAATCACTGAGCCAAGAATTATTGAACAGATGAAACCAAATTACAGGAAAATAAATGAGGATAATATCTACATACCTGATCATCTTGTTGTTCAGTTGTGGCGTCTGTGCCACTGAATATCTTGTTTCCACTGCGGCAGAAATAAATTCGTCAATGAACATCGCGCTGCCTGGCGATACATTAACCATGACAAGCGGAACATGGACAAATCAATATATACGTTTTAGTGGAGATGGTGTCGAAGGTGATTCGATTCTGTTACGTGCAGAAACGCCCGGGTTTGTGGTGCTCAACGGAAGTTCACGCCTGAAAATTGCTGGCACTTATTTAAAAGTGGACGGATTACGTTTTGTAGGCGGTTATAACACTGACAGCGCAATTGAATTTGCAACCGGTAGCCGCCACTGTCGTGTTACAAACACCCAGGTTTCTGAATTTAATCCACCTCGGGAAGCCACCCGTTATCACTGGATAATAGTGAACGGGGTACATAATCGTTTAGATCACTGTTTTTTCAGTGGGAAAAGACACAGTGGAGTGACAGTGCTTGTTCGACTGCGGGAAACTCCGCACGGTTATCATCGAATCGATCATAATCATTTTGGAGTCAAGCCAACCGGAAACGGGAACGGATATGAATCACTCAAGGTGTCATCCGGAGCCTACTCTGATCTGGAAGGAAATATCATTGCCGAGTATAATTATTTTTACCGCTGCGATGGCGAAATCGAAATTATTTCAAACAAATGCCACAACAATATTTATCGCTACAATACTTTTGTCGAGTGCCAGGGAACGCTGACGCTGAGACAGGGAACAAACTGCGTGGTTGAAGGAAACTATTTTTTCGGAAACAATGGGTATAATACCGGTGGCATCAGGATTACACATCGCGGGCATAAAATTATCAATAATTATTTTCAGGACTTAAACGGTGACGGACAGCGCAGTGCGATAGCACTTTATGCCGGGATGGATCATACGGACTACGTACCGGGAGAAGGCGGGCATGTTCGGGCAGATAGTATCACCATTGCCCATAATACAATTGTTAACTGTGCAGAGGGAATTTATTCAGGCGCGTGGGATAATGACGATCCGATCATTCTACCACCAAAAGACAACATTGTTGCCAATACTATCATCAGCATGGATGATACAGCGCCCTGCTATTCACGCGATCAGAGTTATGCAGGAATCAGTGAATTCTGGGAAGGCAATATGCTGAACGGCAGCAATTTAGGTAATGTACCTGATTCTGGATATGCGGTGAATGATCCGGCATTATCTTTAGTTAACGGGTGGCATCAGATCTCAGCGCAGAGTCCGGCTGTAGACGCATCGGTTGGTGAATATCCGGATGTCATTGAAGATATTGATGGTATTTTTCGAGATAGTCAAAAGGACATTGGCGCGGATGAGTTTGGAAACGGCTTCCGCCAACCGTTGACATCTGCTGATGTTGGTCCGGACTGGATAAAAGATACTAATTTACCGCGAATTCTTTCAATCAATATGACCGGCGATGGAGCAGGCGAAGTTGTACAGGATCCACCCGGAGGCATCTATGAAGACGGGACGACGGTTACATTAACAGCCATCCCTGATGAAGACAACTCATTCGCAGGCTGGAGCGGTAATATTGAAAGTACGGATAATCCGATAATTATAACAATGGATAGTGATAAAATCGTCAACGCTACTTTTATGCCGCCGGTTCGTTACAACCTGGCTGTCTGGAAAATTGGTTCCGGCACAGTGGTATTCGATCCCGATGGCGGATCGTACCCGGAGAGCACTCTGGTAAAAATTGAAGCAATTCCGGCTGAAGGTTGGTTATTCAGCCACTGGGGCGGAGATTTGACAAGTACCAACAATCCTGATAGCGTGCTGATGGATTCGAATAAGGCACTTACAGTCACCTTTTCACAGGTGGTTGGAGTGGAAGCATATAATTCCAGGCCGATGCAAAATCACCTGAGCCAGAATTACCCAAATCCATTCAATCCGACAACAACGATTCCGTTCTCATTGATGAAAGCCGGACATACGACGCTATCTGTGTATGATATATTGGGTCACAAAGTGGAAGAAATTATGAATGGACATTTGGATGCAGGACATCATCAGGTTGAATTCGATGCATCAGGACTGGCATCCGGAGTGTATTTTTACATAATTAAAACATCGAACTTTGAATCACAGCGTAAAATGATTTTGATGCGCTAAGTACATGAACAATAATTTATTTGGGAGCTTGAAAAAATTATGGATTTTTCAAGACGACGCTTTTTAAAAATGACGTCATATTCGTTAGCTTCAACGGTTTTACCTTTTGCGTTGGGCTGCAACGATTCACGGCAATCCAAACAAAATGTATTATTCATTGCGATCGACGATCTCAATGACTGGATCGGGTGTCTTGGCGGACATCCTCAAGCGAGAACGCCCAATATCGACCGTCTTGCCAGGCAGGGGATTTTATTTACAAATGCCCACTGTGCTATCCCGATTTGCGGTCCGTCCAGAGCAGCCATTTTTACCGGAAAGCAACCGTGGAATACCGGTATTTTCACGAATGATCACGAAGCGTTGAAGAAAATCGGGCGGCAATTTCAGACATTGCCACAGTCATTAGAAAAGGCAGGATACAGAACCTATGGTGCCGGTAAGTTGCTACATGGAAGTATGAAACGATATCCTGACAATCTCTTTACAGAATTTGGACCTCCTTATCAAAAATGGCTGCCGTTTACAAAGGAAGAAACCCGCTACACGGATGAAGAATTTAACTCATCGGTTGATAAATCCATCCTGACACATGAGGTGAACCGTGGACCCGGAAAACTGAACGTAACGTTCCCCCTTAACAAAATGCCCAGAGAAAGACGGCTTGGGCAGAGACAGATTGATTCATTTGATTGGGGCGCTCTGCCGGTCGAAGACAATGAAATGGGAGATTACGAAACCGCCGAGTGGGGAATTCAAAAATTGAAACAGGAGCAGGATGCGCCGTTTTTTCTGGGAGTTGGAATATATCGACCGCATATCCCGCTATTTGTGCCCAAAAAATATTATGACATGTTTCCACCGGAGAGCGTCCAATTGCCAAAAGTTTTAGAGAATGATTTGGATGATCTATCACGAGTGGGTAAGGATTTTGCGCTAAAAGCATTTACGGGAGGAACCCACAAAAATGTTGTAGAACATAAGCAATGGCGTGAGGCAGTCTCCTGTTATCTGGCATGTGTTGCATTTATTGACGCACAAATCGGTCGGGTTCTGGATGCCCTCGAAAAAAGCCCGCATCGTGATAACACGATCATTGTGTTATGGAGCGATCATGGGTGGCATCTGGGAGAAAAAGAGCACTGGGGCAAGTTTGCCGGCTGGGAAGAATCTACCCGGGTACCGTTGATTATTGTGCCGGCAAAAAATGGTAGTTCCGATTATGTGACTGGCGAGAAATGCAATGAGCCGGTCAGTCTTATCGATCTGTATCCGACTTTACTTGATTTGCTTCATCTGCCTCAGGAGGAATATCTGGAAGGTAAAAGTCTGGTCCCGCTACTCAAAGATACACAGGCTGAAATATCAAATCACATAGTAACAACTTTTGGACGCGGCAATCACAGCATCCGGACAAAAAACTGGCGCTACACACGCTATTATGATGGCTCTGAGGAATTATATGATGTAGTACGGGATCCTGATGAATTTCACAATCTTGCAGATGACAATAAGCTTGAAAATATTAAGCAGGAATTGAAAAAGAAAATGCCTGCTTATGATGATGTTCAGCACTTTGTCAGCATGGGATATTGGAAAGCTGTTATCCGAAAGGAGCGAGATAAAACCGAATTATTCAATTTCAAAGATAATAAAGCGGTGCCGGAAGGCGAAAATGTCGCAGACAAGTATCCAGAAATTATTGAAAAAATGCTTCATTATATAAATAAAAATCAAATCCGTGAGAAATATGTATCAATCCCAAATTAGCAGTTTGGCTTACATAAGGAGATATGATGGAAGATTTAACCAGACGTAATTTCATGAAGATAGCCGGAGCTGGTTGTGCCATGCTTGCAACGACTGGATTTAATTGCAGCACTTCGGCGAAGGATCGACCGAATATTTTAATTTATCTGGCAGATGATCAGTTTAAATCCAGCGTGGGGTGTTATGGGGCAGAACCAAGTCATACACCAAATATCGATAAACTTGCAGAAGAAGGAGTCAGATTTACCAATTGTTTCACTCCTTCCTCGATTTGTACTCCTAACCGGGGAGTCTTGCTTTCCGGCATGTATCCGATTCGGAACGGCGCCCATGCCAATCATTCGGGCTTTAAGGATGGTGTCAAATCGCTTCCCAACTATATGAAGGAGCTGGGATATCGCGCCTGTATTGTCGGCAAAGATGGAATTCAAAAACCGAGTGATCTTTACGAGTGGGAGTTCCGCATCGAAAAGTCAGATGAGACGGTTCCTGCCGCTCCGCCGGCAAAATATGAATGGATGGATTCTTCGCGACATAAAAAAACCCGCTTTGATGAAGTCGAAGAGTTTCTCGGTTCAGAGGATAAACGCCCCTTTTGCATCTTTCATGCCGCTTCATTACCTCACGATCCCGAGCTGGGAAAATTACCGAACGGACTTGAGGGATATGATGCATCCAACTGGTATATGGATCACGAACTGGGGAAATACCTGGAATTGTTAGAAAAGTATGGATTGGCAAAAAATACGATCGTCATCTATACTAACGACAATGAAGCACAGAAACCTCGAACCAAGAATACGCTGTACGATACGGGGCTGAATGTGCCGATGGTCATTCGCTGGCCAGGAAAAGCAAAACCTGGCTCAACTAATGAGGAATTGGTGACGACGCTTGATATTTTGCCGACGTTGTTCGAACTCGCGGGCAGTACACCGCCTGAGACTCTGGATGGAAAATCGATGCTTAAGATGTTAAAATCCGGCGAATACAAGCTTCATGACGAGCTCTATTTCAGCTATACCGGAGTCAATGTCGGAAATGCTGACTGGAAACGGGTCAAAACCCCATATCCAATTCGGGCTGTAAGAAATAAAAAATACAAATATATACGTAATCTCAATCATGAAATTCCCAATCCGAAGCAAGGCTGGATCAAACCGTACGAGGAGTTGTATGATATTCAAAAAGATCCGCTCGAAACAAATAATCTCGCCGACCTAAAAGAGATGCAATCGGTAAAAAATGAGCTGAGTATGAAAATGGATGAATGGATGGAAAAAATTGGCGATGAGGGAATTGAAGAAGAAATCAGAGCATTGGAAAAATATCCCCCAAAATGGCGCGACAAAGAAAAATATTTGAAAAAAAAGAGATAACTAAGAATAAAATATATTGAGATATTATGAAGAAGTTAAGCATTATTGTCGTATTAGTTTTATTCACAGTCGTATCCGTCAATGCACAATTTCCGCTCAAACGGTCGTCGGAAAAAGACGTGTTTCCCAATCCGATAAACCATATCGAATCTGAGGTAAATCCACCGGCATTTGTATGGCTGCCGGTGGAAAATGCTGCGAATTATACGTTGCTTTTATATCAAAAGGATGTTCTGGTTTTTCAGAAAACTGATTTGAAGCAAAATGTTTTTGCGGCAAATGAGCCATTTGCTCCGGGTCAGTATCACTGGCGTGTGAAAGTATTTGATAATGACCAGAAATTATTGGCAGAATCACCGGATTTTCATTTTTCAATCCCTGCGGATGCTGTCGAATTCCCATACCCGGATATTCAAAAACTGGCGCGCAATATTTCCGATCAACACCCGCGCCTGATTTTTAGTGCTGATAAACTGGATGAATTTCGACGAAGCCTCAGCTCAGGTCGCCGGGACGCATGGAATGCAGTGAAAGCAATCGCAGATAAAAGCCTGTCACTCGATAATCCGGTCCCACCCTGGTATGGCGATATCGAAGATTATGGCAAGCGCCGCCTGGAGTACCGCCAGTACTATCATTATATCCGCGAATATATTGATCAGGGATTACAGGCGCTGGGTATTGCCTGGCTTATGACAGGAGAAAGCAAATATGCAGATACCGGAAAGCGAATACTGCTGACAATTGCAGGCTGGCATGCAGACGGTATTACGTCGTCTAAGCATATCGGATTTGATGAACCGGGATTGAGCATTGCCCGTTGTCTGCATCGTGGATATGACTGGTTATATACTGCTCTCTCGGAAGAGGAACGTAATATAGTCCGCAAAAGTTGTATCGACCGCGCACGGGACACATATCAGCGAATAGCTTTTCAAAGACCTTTTTTGCAAGAGCCCGGCGCCAGTCATGATGCGCGATTGATAGGCTATTTGAGCGAACAAGCCCTCGTGCTTCACGGGGAAATACCGGATGAGGATTTTTATAAATGGCTTGATTTTTCTCTGACCGGATTCTGGACCGTGTTTCCACATTGGGGTGGAAAAGACGGTGGCTGGGCGGAAGGAACCGGATATGCCGCTGCTTATAATATTCGAGCCACAACCTGGATTGAAAGTGTCTATTCAGTCCTCGGTTTGAATTTGTGGGAAAAGCCATTCTTCAGCAAATTGCAGAATTTCTTTTTGTACTGTGCCCGACCAAATGGAGAATTCTGGCCCTATGGAGACGGCGCGGAAAGAGGACCGAGACAAATCTCTTCACGGGCTAAGCTGCTGGTTGACCTGATGACTCACTATGCACAGCGTTTCGAGAATCCGGTTAATCAATGGTGGGCTGACAATGTAGTGCTTCATAATGAAGAAATTTCCAATCCTGTCATCCCGATGATCCTGCCGAAAAAGGTAAAGGCAACCAAACCCGTAGAAATTGAACAGGCAAAACTTTTTCAGGATATTGGCTGGAGTGCGTTTCACAGCGACCTGTCTGATTTGGAGAGTGATGTATTCTTTTTATTCAAAAGCAGTCCGTATGGCTCATATAGTCACAGTCACGCGGACCAAAACTCGTTTTATCTTTCTGTCGGCGGATATGCGCTTGCAATTCCCTCCGGTTATTACGGTCCCGTATATGGCGCGCCGCACCATGCAGAATGGACCCGATCAAGCAAAGCGAATAATACCATACTCGTGAATGGCGAAGGGCAGACAGTCCGGGATTTTGAAGCAGTGGGGAAGATTACTGCTTTCCGGAATAATGATAGCGTTGCCTATGTCTGTGGTGATGCGGCTCCGGCATATTCCGGCAAGCTGGAATTATTCGACCGGCATGTGATGTATGTTCGACCGGGATTGTTCGTGATATTGGATGATTTAAAAGCGTCTGAGCCGTCCACGTTCCAGTGGATGCTTCATGCTCTGAATCGGATGGAAATAGACGAATCACAACAGACGATTACAATCGATCGCCCTGACGCAAAAGCCCGGTTTTACCTGTTTACATCACCTGAACAACAATTTCATATCAGCCAGACAGATACGTTTGATACGCCGTTCAATGCAGGTTCTCTTCCGAAGTATCATCGGGAAGTTGAAAATCAATGGCATATTACTGCAGCAACTCAGAAATCCACTGTGTCAACGCGAATTGCGGCATTTGTTACTGCCGGGACACGACTTCCAAATATCGAATGGGTAAATGCTGACGGTTGGACAGGGGCAAAAGTCAAATATAGTGATGGAACCGCTGAAGTCTGGGCGCAGCTTGAAAAAGATCGACCTGTTCCGGATGAATTGCAGAATTTAACAGTAGATATGAAACTACCGGTTATCGGTTTGTGGCGTAAAACTCAGTAAAGAGTGAAAAATTGAAAATCATATAAATTAGTAAAGGCTCTAAAATGAAAAAACAAACACGACGAGATTTTATCAAAACGACAACTGCCGGCTCTATAGCGCTGGCAATGATGGGCGCAACAGGTTTCGCTCAATCTAAAAACAAAAAGAAAAACGTCCTCTTTATCGCTATCGATGATCTCAGACCACAGCTTAACTGTTACGGCGAAACGCAGATCATTTCGCCCAATATCGATAAATTGAGTCAAAGCGGAATGGCTTTTACCAACGCTTTTTGTCAACATGCAACCTGTGGCGCATCCAGAGCCTCACTGTTGACTGGATTGCGTGATGATTCAACTGGTATTATCGGACTTCATCCGAAGGTAAGTGATGCACTTCCCGATCAATTGACACTGCCGCAGAACTTTGAGCAACACGGCTATGAGACTGTTTCGTTAGGCAAAATTTATCATCATGCGGATGATGATTTAAAAGGATGGAGTGTGAAACCATGGCGCGCAGCAGACAATTTTTTTGGCAGAGGTTATGTCACTGAAGAAGCCAAAAATATCGTCATTCAGCGCCGACGAAAAAAACAATACGGTTATTGGATTGTTGAGGATCCAAACGCCACAAAAGGACCTGCAACGGAAATGGCGGACGTGCCCTATAACGGATATAGCGATGGACAACTGGCAGACAAAGCCGTTGAGGAATTGCAGCGTTGCAAAAAATCGGATAAGCCCTTTTTTCTCGCAGTCGGATTTCGCAAACCGCATTTACCGTTTTGCGCTCCGAAAAAATTCTGGGATATGTATTCCAGAGATGAGATCGACCTTGCGGACAATCCCTTTTTTCCAAAAGGACACAATCGATACTCCATGAACGGAATGGGCGAACTGGAGAGTTATACTGATACTCCTGAAGAAATTAAAGAGGGTGATCTGGATGAAAAAACAGCGCGGCGGTTGATTCATGGCTATTACGCCTGCGTCTCCTACATCGATTTTTGTCTTGGCTTGATTTTAGCCGAACTGGATCGATTGAAGCTGCGCGAAAACACTATCGTGGTTCTGTGGGGAGATCATGGCTGGAAACTGGGCGAACACGGCGCCTGGGCGAAGCACACGAATTTTGAAGTAGATACCAAAGTTCCGCTGATTATTGACGTCCCCGGAATGAAAGCTGAAGGACAGAAGAGCGAAGCGTTGGTCGAGCTCGTCGATATTTATCCGACTTTATGTGACTTATGTGGATTGTCGAAACCGGATAATCTGGAGGGCTACAGCTTCGCGCCACTGACCAATGATCCTGACAAAGAGTGGAAAAAAGCCATTTTTAGCCAGTATCCGCGTAGCCGCAACAATGCCGATACTCTGATAATGGGTAACGCCATGCGCACACATCGTTACCGCTATGTTGAATGGGTGCATGTTAAATCAGGTGAGGTTAGAGCACGCGAGCTTTATGACCGTCAGAAAGATCCACAGGAAAATATCAATGTCATCGATGATACTGCTTATGCTGATGCAGCGAAAGAGATGGCATCTATGCTAAAGAAAGGGTGGAAGGGAGCACTGCCGCAATGAAACCCGAGTGGATAATTTATATCATCGTTGCCATTATGACAGGTGTAACCTGTGGAAACCATCAACAATCTGATACCAATGCAGCGCGAGTATTCCTTTACGATCCTCAGGATCTTGCAGCGACTAAAAAAAGAATCCAGGCTGGCGATGAGACGCTGTTGCCAGCACTGGATTCCCTGCTCATTGAGGCAGACAGTGCTCTGCATAGCGGACCCTGGTCCGTAATGGATAAACCGTTTACACCGCCCAGCGGCGACAAGCATGACTATATGAGTATCGGACCCTATTGGTGGCCCAATCCTGAAACAGAGGATGGCTTGCCCTATATTCGCAAAGATGGTTTGAGGAATCATGAAATCGAACTTTACGATCGTTTACCTCTCGGGCAACTGACAAGTAGCGTTATTACGCTTTCTCTTGCTTATTATTTTACTGAACACGAACCCTACGCAATCCATGCTGTAAAGCTGATCCGCGTCTGGTTTCTTGACGAGGAGACGCACATGAATCCGAATCTGGAATACGGGCAAGCCATCCCCGGACGAACCGAAGGGCGTGGCATCGGTATTATCGATACCTACCGTTTTGCGCCGATTACCGATGCACTCGAACTCATAAAATCTTCAAAGTCCTGGACACATGAAGATCACACTGCAATGCAGAAATGGTTCGACAAATATTTGCAATGGCTCTTGAACAGCGATCATGGAAAGTATGAAGCATCAAAGAAGAACAATCACGGCACCTTTTATGATATCTTAACCAGCCGTATTGCTTTGTTTGTCGGTAAGGACAGTATTGCCAGAGAGATACTCAGCCAGGTCTCCGAAAAGCGTATTGCCGTTCAAATCGAGTCGGATGGGAGCCAGCCGTTGGAATTGTCGCGGACTCGTGCCTTTGCTTATAGTTCGGGCAACTTGCGCGGTCTCTTTCGTCTGGCGATACTTGCTGAACGTGTCGGTTTAGATCTTTGGCATTATAGCACCCCAGATGGGCGCAGTCTTCGTACTGCTCTGGAGTTTTTAATCCCGTATGCGCTGCAGAAAAAAGAGTTTCCTTACCAAATGATTCTCGGCTGGGGGGATAACCATTTTGAAAAGATGTATTTTTTGCTCAGAATTGCGGCGCAGAAATATAAACACCCGGAATATGAAAAGATGATTGATCGATTGCC
The DNA here is from genome assembly GCA_014729735.1 of Candidatus Zhuqueibacterota bacterium. Lineage (GTDB taxonomy): Bacteria > Zhuqueibacterota > Zhuqueibacteria > Thermofontimicrobiales > Thiofontviventaceae > Mariaggregatimicrobium. The sequence continues at coordinate 1,187 of WJJN01000661.1, read as the reverse complement.
AAACATAAATAAGACAACGAATATTATTAATCTTGTGTATCCAGCCAAACGGTGAGTCGGACTTTTATATTTCAGAGAGTGGATTAACTGACGTTGGGAGGAAAGAAAATTTTAATGATTCTATTAGGAGCAAACATGATGAGAAAACAGACGGTTTCTGTGCTGATAACTATATGTATAAGTTTTATGATCGTCATTACGAACTATGCAAATGAGCCATACTGGAAAGTTAAAGAACCGTATCAGGGAAAGTTTGAATTAAAAGAATTACGGCAAATCTACTTATTGAATAATGATTGGTTTTATCTCGAAAAAAATATTCGCTCTGTTCAAGATTTGAATTATGATAATTTGCACTGGAAAAGGATCGATTTGCCGCATACATGGAACGCATTCGATGCCACGGATAATGAGCCGGGCTATCGACGGGATGCGGGCTGGTATCGACGGGTTATCTTTATCCCTGAAACGAATGAACCTAAAATTTACAGAGTGTATTTTGAAGGAGTGAACATATCGGCTGAAATTTATGTCAACGGAAAGAAAGCTGGCAGTCATATCGGCGGCTATGTCGGTTTTACCGTGGATATCACGCCGTACATTCGTTTGGATGATAATAATGAATTAGCAATACGGGTAGATAATTCCATTAATCCAAACATCATTCCATCGCAAAAATCGGATTTCTTTATTTTCGGCGGAATTACGCGGGATGTGTGGCTGCAGGTTTTGAATACGACATTTATTGATAGAGTTCACATCAGCACGCCGAGAGTGACCGATAAAGTTGCCGAAACAGTGACAGAAATCAGTCTGTCAAACACAGTTAATCAGAAAAAGAAATATACGATTGAAGCGGTCGTTTTAAATCCTGAGAACAAAGTTGTTTCAAAGATATCAGTTCAAAAGAAAATTGAAACCGGTACTGAGAAAATTAATGTGAAGTTACCGGATGTAAAAAATCCGAAGTTATGGTCGCCGGATCAACCGCATTTACATGAATTAAAGTTGACTGTAAAAGACGGTGACAAAATAGTCGATCAGATATCGGAGCGATTCGGATTTCGCTGGTATGAATTTGAAGAACATGGTCCGTTTTATTTGAACGGAGAGCGGTTACTGCTGCGAGGCACGCATTGGCATGAAGAATACGCCGGCTTTGGAAATGCGATGCCGGATTCGCTGCA
>WJJN01000660.1 GCA_014729735.1 Candidatus Zhuqueibacterota bacterium | reverse complement strand
GGGGCTGTATCAAAAGACAACTATCATGTCATTCCGGCTGGAGCAAAGCGGAATGCCGGAATCTCGTAAGTCACATTTAATCAGGAGATTCCGGGACAAGCCCGGAATGACATCAAATTAGAAAATCGCACTTTTGATACAGTCCCGACATCCAAAAATGACTTTTGATACAAATCCAGGTTTTCAGCTTATTTGCGTCTTTCCAATCTTGCATTAATCCAATTGGCGCCCTGTGCAAAATACGGGATCCAGTCTTGTGTTCTGACGATCAATCTCAGCTCTTTCACCCCGCGAACAGCTACTTCTATGTGCTGCGAATCAGAATTGACATCCATCACGTTGCTCGCGAAAAGCATCCTGTTATCTCCGAAAACCCCGAACTGGATTTTACCATGGGTGTATCCCGAACTTGATATCGCGATAAATGGACGCAACGTTGCCGATAAATCTGCCGTAAATACATCCCACTTTCCGTCGAGTTTGTACGTCAGTTCGGAATTGGGGAACACACCAATCCCTTTTCCCGGCGTGGTGGTAAATGGCTCTCCCCAAAACGTTCGATCAAATTGCGGACGCCCGATAATTTGCGACATGGAATCCGGCTTGATATCACTCAAATAAATTCTCGAATTGCTGAGATCACCTAGTTTTAATATCGGCAGCAGCCGCGACTTGAGCTTTTTTCTCACTTTTAATTCTTCTCTAAATCGATATTTCGGTTCTAATCGCCATTTCTGATCGAAGAAACCATACTGTAATGGAGTACCGTCGATTGTTAAATTTCCCTGCGAAAGATCCAGCCCCAATGTGCGGTTATCGAAAATGACGTAATCGAATTCGAATCCGACGCGCCGCGTGATCCCAAAAATCGCTTCCGGTGAATTTCCGGCAAGAATCAAAACGCAGCGTTCCGTATTCAGCGGATTGGGATAAATAAATGCACATCCGACATGCTCTCCAGTGAAATTTTCTTTCGCAACGATAATAGATTTGCCATCAAATCGGATCGGAAGAGAAGCATTGATTTGTGACACGATGCGATTGCAATCTGCATTGCCTATCAAAATCAAATTATCCTTTTGAATATCATGTTCCGTGATCTCGGTGTCTGATTTCACGCGACAGGGGACGTGTTGCCAATGCTGCCACTGCGCCGAAAAATCCATTGCTTCACTTCGGCAAACTTCTGCCATCTGCTCTCCCCCGCCGGTTCCGTAAATTACGATAAAACCGGAGTTGAACGCCTCGATCATCGGTCCTGATAGTTTCGAACTCTTCTTCAAATAAGATCCATTCGCCGGACTTTCCACTGTCCATCGCTGATCATCTAATAAATGAAAAGTTACATATTTCTGACCCGAGGAAATTTTCGCCAGAACGCTGTCGCCATTTATCTTCACAACAAGCGGCAGATCAACTGATAACAATTCTTTTTCAAGATGAATCGAAAATCTGTGGATATTTTTTGCTCGAACTTCGATTTTGTTCTGCGCCACAATGCGGGCATCGATTTCGGCGAATTGCAGCAGATCGATAAATTCGTGAATTGTGATCCAGTAAGCTGAATTGTGTTTCAGATCAGCGGTTTTGTAAATGACCCGTTGGGGAAAGGGATTTCGCAGTTTATCTTCGAACCAGTCGTAGATTTCATATTCCATTTGCGGATCGAATCCGCCGTGCGCCACACCCTCGTGTTCGACATAATTGATGGGGTAACCCAGTTCTTTAAAGCGGGCGACCATTTTCCGACTCTGTTCCACCGGAACAATATCGTCCTCCACTCCGTGATTGCAAAACACAGGCAAATGCAGCGCATTTTCCGCCACGGACAGCGGGCTGTATTTCGCATTAATAAATTCCCGCTGTACAGTCAACGGCTCTCTTTTAGGACCAGTCCAGAACGAAAACTCCGTCGGTCCCATAATGGGTGCAATTGCCGCAAACAGATCGGGATAATTTAAACCGAAGTTCCATGTTCCGCCGCCCCCCATTGAGCCGCCGGTGAGATAGATTCGATTTTCATCGATATTGTACAGCCGTTTCACTTCTGCCAGCACTCGCAGCACATCATTTTCGCCAAGATGCTGGTACATGGTGTTTCCCCTGCCGAATGGATTCGCCACGATATAGCGACCACCGGCAGTGGCATGTGGCATGAAAACGGGCAGGAACGGATTCTCTTGCCAGCGCGAGAAACTGGGATCATAGCCGTGCAGATTGATCACAAGCGGAAAGGGCTGCTCCGGCTGGTATTCTTCGGGACAAAATACCGCATAGCCCTGCAAACTGCTGTCGATCTCCGAAACATAGCCGCGAATGTAGCTGCCCCGCTGATGATGAAACGGTCGCTTGCCTTTTTTCAATTTTTCGAGATGGTTGCTGGCGAACTCCAGCTCCTCTTCGATCTTGCTGCGATACAAATCCAGCAATCCCGGCGCATCACAATCGGCAAACGCCAATTCCACTGTCGCAAGCTCCGCTTCTACATTTGCCAGATCGAAAATTCCGGCACTGCCCTGCCATTCGAATCGCAATCTCTCGATGTCCGATTGCAGCTCATCGAATTGCTGAATGTATTTCTGATACGACTCGCGAATGACCTCGAACGTGGTTTCTGCTAATGCCTCCTGTCCATCATCACTTTTAATAATCGCTTGCACCCGATAATTCCCGTCATCGAGCACCGATGAATTTAATCCAACCGATGATTCAACAAAAAATTTCCGGGAAGCATCGAGATTCAACTCTCTGGTTATAACCTGCT
>WJJN01000659.1 GCA_014729735.1 Candidatus Zhuqueibacterota bacterium | reverse complement strand
TACGAAAACCGGTATAACGCCCCCTGATGAACCGGTCCCGCCAACTGCCCATTAATTTTGACTTCGGTATCTGTCATCGAGCCCTCGAACACAATGTCGATGTGCTTTTCAGCCCAGCGGGCGGGAATGGAAAATCGGTAGCTATATTTCCCTGCCTCATCCGCGGGATTTTTGTTGTGACCGTAATTATACGTTCCGAATCCCTGCTGCTCCCAGCACGATGGAACCGGGATCGTCGTCCAGTAGCCGCTGTTCCTGCCGCCGGTGCAGTAAAATTCCCAGTCCACGGTATTATCACTTCCGGTTCCTGAGAGGAACATGAATTCCGTTTCATTTGCGAGAAGATTAGTTGAGAAAAATAGTGAGATGATGATTAAAAGCAGAAGGTGGTTCAGTTTCATTTTTTTCCATTTATGTTTAAATTACAATTCCCAAAAAACAAATTCACAAATAAATTCGAATTTTCAAATAAAACTCAGGTTATCTTAACAATACCATTTTACTTACCTGATCAAAATCCTTTGTTGTAATTCTATAGAAATAGACTCCGCTGGCTACTTCGGTAAGCGCAGCATTTTTGCCATTCCATTTAATCCGATACACACCTGCAGATTGATTAGTATTGACCAATTCGGTTATACGTCGACCAGTGATATCATAAATGGTGACATTCACATGACTCGATTCCGATAGATTATACTCGATTATTGTTGATGAATTAAACGGATTCGGATAGTTCTGAAATAATCTGAATTCTTCCGGTTGCTTTGGATTTTTATAGTCAGCAATTTCAGTATTGAGGACTCCACCTTTTCGATAAACGTAAATTCCCTCATCCGTCGCCAGCCATTTATTATTATTTCTATCCACGGCGATTCGATTCACTCGCTCGATCTGGCGGTTATCATCAAATGGGCTAACAACAGAAAATGCGGTATCATCGTATCGTATCAAGCTGTTTGATTCCGCACCAATCCATTTAATATTATTCTGATCCACTTCTATTGCAGATATCTCCATAAAATGAATTCCCAGATCAGTCTGATCGTATGCCGTCCAGTTGACGCCATCGAAGAATGCCAGGCAATCCCAGCCACCTGCCCAAATTATATTATTATGATCCGCCGCAATCGCATGAAATCTTGTATCTGGCAAATCCGAATTTTCATGATCATACACCATAAAAGAATTTTCGTCATAAGCCAAAATTCCGTCCGTCCCTGCGAACCATTTGGTATTATTTTTGTCAATGCACGCATCCAGGATGACGCCAAAATCCGGAATATTTGCGTATTCTGTAACTGCCAAATTTTCAAGTTTAGCAATAGTTTGGTGATGTCCTATCCAGAGAGTATTAGCTGTATCCAGTGCAAGCGCCTCAATGTGGTTATCCGATAATTTAATCCAGCTGCTCCCATCGAAGGAAGCTAATCCGTAATTCACGAATCCCGCGTACAGCATATTGTTGGCATCTACGGCTAAATCACTGATCAAACTTTCGCCAAAATCATCCGGCTTGAGAATAGACCAATTCTTGCCATCAAATTTAACGAACTTACATTGCATTGACGGTTCATTGTTAAACGAACCGATCCAAATATTTTGTGTACAATCAGCAGCAATTGCAGTCGCGTATCTGTAGACCAATTCTGTTTCGTACGTTTGACCCTCCGTCCATCCACCGTTCTTGTAAACTGCTAATCCTTCGCTGCTTCCGACAAATAACCCATTTCCCCTGTCGTACAGCAATGCATTTATGTCATTATATATTAGCCCGCTATTATCGGTTGTAAACTGTGTCCATGTCGCGCCATCATAACTGACAAGACCATATCCGACAGACCTCCCCATGATAACTTCACTGAAACACCCAAGCCACACAGTATCATTCTCATCGATTTCAATTGCCATAATTCTATTTCCCGGTATTTCAGAATTCGAGGTATTAAACTGTTCCCATATTGTACCATCGAAGCTGCACAAACCATTGTCTGTCCCGAGCCAGATTTTGCCCTTTGAATCAGTTTTAATCTGACCTACATAATTGCCAGCAATTCCGGAATTGCGCGTATTATATATTTCCCAGTTCATATCAGTTTTAATGATAAGTCCGCTGCTATATGTACCAATCAAGATGTCAGAATTTATCGATATTTCCATGCTTCGAATATTATTACTCGGCAGCGATGAGCTATCAGAAGAATAATGTTTCCATTCGGTTCCATTAAATTCGAAAATACCATTATCAAACTGACCGACCCAGATATTATTTCCGGAATCGACTTCGACAGCAACAATGTAAGCGCCGGGTAAGGGTGAATTTTGAGAATTATAGGTTTTCCAGATTTCGCCATTATATACTAATAATGAACTATCGCAGGCAATCCAGACATTTTTATCTCTATCAACTGCAATATCGCCAACGCTGAGGGAAGTCAATGCTGAATTTAATTTATTATAGAAAATCAGGCTACCGGCATTTTTATTTACATGAGCAACGCCGCCAAGAGTGCCAACCCACAGATTATCATTATCGTCTTCGATGCTGGTAATGTGATGCCCGGCAGTGTAACTCGCCCATTCATCGGTTTGCGCAGAGACAGTGCTACCGCATAGAATTAAGAAAATGAAGGGCATTTTCCAAAAACAACTTAGATTTTTCATGACAACCTCCTATTCTAAATTATTTGTTTTTCAGGAAATTATTTTAGCCAACAATTTCCCAGGGCATAGCAATCACACAGGCAAAGGAAATGCCAATCGTCAGGAGGCTTTATTTTTATTCAATAGCAAGCATTCAGCGAATGAAAACTTGAACTTAAATTCTAATTTTGCGTCTTGAACGATAAAAAGGGAAAAGATTTCACTCTAAAGTGCATAACTTGCGCAGCAACAAAGGGATATTATCAATGAAAAATCCTGAAATACGCAATCGCATCTTCGAGGCTTTTTGAAATCTGTAAAATACTATCCAGCTTGCACATGCTGAAAATCTCTTTGATCTTCGGGTGGGGATTCACAAAAATGATCGTTCCGCCCTCCTGCCGGATCGTGCGATGCGAGTTGATTAGCATCGCGATTCCCGGTGAGTTGATGTAGCTTAAATCGGACAGGTCGACAATAATGTCCAGGTGTCCCGAATTCAGCAATTTCCCGACAAGGTCTCCGAAACGATCTACCTGTTTTTCATGCAGTTTATCGTGCAGCTTGATGAGGTAAATCCCGTTATCCATTTCATAAAAGCGAATGGCTGCCGTTACTTCCTGACACGCAGTGAGTGATAAATCCGGAACCGCCTCTTGTGCCTCTGCATCGTGATCCACATCCAGCATTTTCAAATCCATGATTTCGAAATCGAACGGCATCAGGCATGCCATGGTAAGCCTGCCGTCAGCATGCAAGACATTAATATTTATTCCCCGGTTCCGCAGCATGGAGATGAAATGATCGCCGGAATCCATATCGATGTTTCTAATATTGAAATCGGGAATATCCGGCTGCTCTGTCGAAATGTAAATCCCATTGCTTGTACGATCGAGCTTCAAAAAGATGTCGTCGTCGTCATCGAGATCGCCGTGGCGGAACACGTTGTCCATCATTTCGTTGGCGATCCAGTTCACCGCGATTTTCGTTTTCTGGAAAATTTTCAGGCTATCCAGGAATTCTTCGAGATACGCGTGCAGATCGTCGAAATAGTCCTTATCCTTGCCGGTCAAATGAATGCTCAGGATGTTCTCCTTCACCCGGCTTTTGCGGATGTCGCGCAGTGTGAGTGCAGGATCGGAATCATCGCTACGTTTCAGCGGCGTATTGTCGATGTGCGGGGCTTTATAATCGATGTACTGGAACAGCGAGATCACTACTCCGTGCTTGACCATGAAATCGTCCAGATACATCAATTTGCCTTCGTATTTTTTGTAATTGCTCAAATCTTCATACACGCGGCGGTGCATCAGAATTCTACCGTGCGTCCCCAGGTTGGTGATTCGCTGCGCCAGATTAATCCCCACGCCAACGATATTCTTTTTATTATTCAGATCCAGCACAATGGAGTCGACGTTCGTGTTCAATCCGATGCGCAGTTTGATCGGCAGGTTCGAATTTTGATTATATTTTTCCAGAATTTCCAGAACCATCAGCGCAGTGCGCAAATGGACATCCGGCTCTGCCTTCAGATAATTCAAAATCAATCCGTCGCCGGTGGGCAGGGCGATGACATCTTCGAGAAGCCTGGCATCTAATTTATCGAGGCAGGTTCGAATGATGCGCGTCAACTGGGCGTGACATTCGTACTGGCTGGCAGCCGGCAATTTGGAATAGCCGATGATATCGCAGAAAAAAATCTTGTTATGAAACGGAACAGGTTCGTATTTAACGGATTTTTTTGTCATGGAATTCTTATATTCTATTTTTGATAAGCCGGAAATGGCGTGCAGCCCGAGGATCACTTCTTCTACCGATCCGGGTTTGACCGTTTGCAGCGGTCGCAGGTTTTCTCTCTTTATCTGCTATGGAAATAATGTAATATATTTCAAAGCAAATGTCAATATAAAATTTGTAAATTCAATACAAAGGAGAAAGAAACAGAGCCCACTATTTTAGAAATGTATTAAAAATTCGGTTCAATATTTCCGATAACAAAAATATAAACAGCGAATAATCGCTATAATAAATCGGTAAAATCACCACAACTTAAATTCAGGGAAATCATATTGTACAGACAGGTTATAATCTTCCTTTTGATAAATACCGGCATTTACGCGGCAGATATTCATATTCGTATCAATCAACTTGGATTTGTTCCGAATGACATCAAGCGCGCAGTGGTCATCAGCCACCGGAATCTTGACGCTGAACCATTCCAACTCGTTGGAGGCTATGAAAATGAGATCTCGTATGAAGGACTCCTTGAAAAAAATCCGTCTCGATTTGAGAATTTCGAGTATTGTTATGTGCTCGATTTTTCTTTATTCCGCAAAACTGGTATTTATTTCATTCGTGTGGCTAACGCCTGGTCACCGCCCTTTGAAATCAGTAATTCGATTTACAACAATCTGGTCGATTCGCTGCTTCTCTTTTTCAAGGTACAGCGCTGCGGATTCACCGATCCGCTTTTGCACGAAGAATGCCACTATTTTGATGCGACTTCACTTGTCATCGACGGTAAAAAGGTCGATGAACAGATGGACGTCACCGGCGGCTGGCATGATGCCGGCGATTACACAAAATTTCTGAACACCACAGCTTACGCCACTTACACACTGCTTTTTTCATATCAATTCAATCCGGGAAAATTCTATGCGGATCGGAATGCGAATGATATCCCCGATATTCTGGACGAAGCGAAAATCGGTCTGGACTGGCTACTGAAGCTGGTATATCGAAAGTTCAGTCTGGTAACACAGGTTCAGGATTTACGGGATCACGCGCAGGGCTGGCGGCTGCCAGAAAATGATCGTTTGTTATGGGATCGTCCGGCATTTGTGGGAATCGGCAAAAACCTGGTAGGAATTTATGCTGCTACCATGGCTCTCAGTTACCGCATCTGGCGGGAAATTCCAGGATATTATTCGTTCGCGGAACATTGCCTCACCATGGCTGAAAATTTGTATTCCATCCATCAGGACGTACCGGATGTTGACCGCAGCGGTACAGGGGCATATCAGGATTCTGAATATAAAGGCAAATTGGCATTGGGTGCCATAGAGCTCTATCTTGCCACCGGTAGAGAGCTGTTCCTGAAAAATGCAAAAAAATACGCACATGCTGCCGGCTCCGATTTCTGGTGGAGCTGGGGCAATATCAATGCGTATGCCCATTATCGACTTGCGCACATCGATACCAGTTTCCTGAAATATATCCGCGAAAATCTCCTGTTTTTTGAAAAAGGCATGCGTGTGCACGCGTTCGGAGATGCTGTCAGAGACACCTGGGGCTCTAACAGTACAATTCTCGGTGTAGCTCTCCAGGCGATATTGTGGAAAAAGCTTACAGGCGCTACAACTTTCGATAAACTCGCGGCAACCCAACGGGATTTCATATTAGGAAAAAATCAGTGGGGTGTGAGTTTCATTTATAATATCGGAACCAATTTTTCGAAAAATTTTCATTCTCAGGTGGCATATTTCAACAATAACCGGTTGCCCGGTGCAGTTGCCGCAGGTTCTATAAGCCGTGAAAAATTAGAACAGTATAATATTCCTTATGAAACACCGGATCAATTTGCAGAATTTCAAACCGAAGACGCAATTTACAGAGACGACCGGATGGATTACATCACCAATGAACCGACCATTACCGCCAATGCTACTGCTGTCTTCGTAATGGCGCATTACGCAGCCCCGCGTTAATTTCTGCTTGACGCTTTAACCTGACGACAATGTCATTTTGAATGTGAAGCAGGAAATTCCAAAAACCAGGCATCAAATTCCAAACAAAACAAAAAATCAATAACCAAATTCGAATCGGGAAAATTTCAACGCCAAATTATCAGCTAGCTTCATGCTTATTGAAAATTGGTTTATTTCGTTTCAATAAAAGCTTCATTTGAATAATCCGAAAACAGCCCATCCTGCACGAAGGCGCGAACACGGTAATAGTAGCCCGTATCCCGCTGTACAGTGGAATCTGTAAAAGCAGCAATATTGATTTCAACCGCAGCGATCTCTGAATATGATCCGGCAATCCCGATCTTCCGCTCGATCCGGGTTTCATTTTCATAGATGCTGTTATCCCGCCAGGTTAGCCGAACGTAATTGTTATCCGCATTATAGGTCGCCTCAAGATCGGAAGGGGGCACGATATCGATGGATAGCGTAGTGATAGTGACTTCCTGCGACCAGTCCGATTGCTCCTGCGGACCCAGTGCGGCGATTCGATAGGTATAGGAACTGCTTGCATAGAGATTCTCGCGGTCATCATACCTCATCGTGTCTGGCGGAAGCGCGGCAATTTGTGAAAATTCGGCGCCACTGGCTATTTTGCGTTGAATAATAAATGCCAGTTCGTTATCAGAATTATCCTGCCACGTCAGCCGTACCCAGCGTGTGCCGAATGCAGTCGCCTGCAATTCAGACGGCGCTTCGATGAGCGAAATTTCTTCTTCAGTGCTCACTTCCCCTGATTCCGAATAGCCGTATTCATGAAATGCACGGATTTTATAATAATAAATCCTGTTTGGAACAAGCCCTGTATCATTTGCACTGATTGTATTTGGCGGCAGCGATTGCCGTATCGCATAATCCGTGCTCTCGTCTTTTCGCCAGACCTCGAATCCATCTTCATTTTCCGAATTATCCGCCCATTTCAGATTTATCACAGTATCCGAAAGTTTCGTTATCTGTAAATCGGACGGATTTTCAGGCGGTGTGTAATTCGGCATCACGTAAAGATTTGTCATTTCGTTGCTGATCGCTGAGTTTTCATTTTCATCATACGCGATCAGATAGTAACCGATTTTGGTTTGAACAAGACTCGTATCAAGTGACAGAAAGACAGCCGGTTTGCTGCCGTCATCATTCCACGGAATTCGCAAAGCAAATACACTATCAATGTATAATTCAATCGCCTCCAGATTTCGATCATCACTGGCATCATAAATAACTTCTGTTTCTCC
>WJJN01000658.1 GCA_014729735.1 Candidatus Zhuqueibacterota bacterium | reverse complement strand
TGCCCGGATATTGAAGGTAAAAGTACTGCTGGGACTATTCGAAAATCCTTATGTTGATCCGAAGCGCGAAAGCCGGGACATGATGACCGATAAAAATTTAGACCTGGCATTGGAGGTGTCCCGGAAATCAATCGTACTATTGAAAAATGATAATAATCTTCTTCCTCTAAATAAAAAATTAGACAGGCTTGCGATTATCGGACCATTGGCAAAATCGCAACAGGATCCGTTGGGCTGGTGGCATTGCCAGGGGCAGGCTGATGAGGTTATCTCCGTCTTTGATGGGATAAAGAAAGAGATCGATAAAGATGCACGGATTATTTATTCCAGAGGATGCAGTGTCGATGGCGATACCACTGATTTTAACGCTGCTGTTCGTGCAGCGGAGAATGCAGACGCGGCGATATTGGTTGTCGGTGAATCGTACGATATGAGCGGAGAGGGAGCCAGCCGGAGTGAGATCGGGTTGCCAGGAAGACAGCTTGAGCTTGTTCAAAAAATTCATGAAACCGGAACGCCGGTTGTCGTGGTGCTGATGAATGGACGTCCGTTGGCATTGCCGTGGATCGCAGAGCATATCCCTGCGATACTGGAAATCTGGCAGCCGGGAACGCAATGCGGTCCTGCTTTGGCAGACATATTGTTCGGCGACGTAAATCCCGCTGGAAAATTGCCGGTGAGTTTCCCGCGCCGCGTGGGGCAGGAGCCGCTGTTCTATAATCATAAAAATACCGGTAGACCGCCGTCAGAAAATCGATTCACGGCGAAATACTTCGATGTAGAAGTGACACAGCAATTTCCATTCGGGTACGGATTGAGTTATACCAGGTTCGAGTATTCGAATCTGCAACTGGATAAAACGGAAATTCAGCCGTTTGGCACGGTAGTCGTTTCCGCAGATGTGAAAAATACAGGATCACGCAGTGGCGAGGAAATCGTTCAATTATACGTTCGTGATCTCGTTGGTAGTGTTACGAGACCTGTTAAAGAATTAAAGGGGTTTCGAAAAATATCATTGAAGACCGGCGAAACCAAAACCGTTCATTTTGAACTGGGAGCAAGTGAGCTTGGCTATTACAATCAATATGGAAAATATATAATCGAAGCGGGCGGGTTCAATGTCTGGATCGGACCGAATTCAGCAGAGGGGTTAACGGGCAGCTTTGAGATTATCGAAAAATTAAATTAATGTCCACTATTCCACCCATTTGACACGGTGGCTTTTACCGGTGATGTTCGGATAAATTCAGGTGGTGGACTGAACCGGGCATTACCGGACTATTTTATGCTTATGGAGTTAGTGGTTATGATTACAGACTATGGAAAGAGGGAAAAATGAATCGGACTGATTTTGATGCAAGGGTGAAGACATTATTCAAAAAACATCGCGCTCTGATCAACCGGAAAAACAAGCGCATCGAAGGTAATGGTATTTTCGAGCGGTATGAATATCCTGTATTGACCGCAGAACACACTCCGCTTTTCTGGCGCTATGATTTTAATTATGAAACAAATCCTCATTTGATGGAACGCATGGGCATCAATGCTGTTTTCAATGCCGGTGCGATGATGTACAACGATAAAGTAATTCTATTAGCACGGGTAGAGGGTTCCGACAGAAAATCATTTTTCGCTGTCGCTGAAAGTGAAAATGGCGTGGATAATTTCGAATTTTGGGATTATCCAATTGTGATGCCGGAAACCGATGATCCCGACGTGAATGTATATGACATGCGCCTTGTGGAGCATGAGGACGGCTGGATATATGGATTGTTTTGCACCGAGCGGCATGATCCAACTACAGATAAGACCGGTCAGCCGGAAGCACTCGCCAGAGGTGCCATCGCCCGCACAAAAGACCTGATAAACTGGGAACGTTTGGATGATTTGATCACTCCCTCGCCGCATCAGAGGAATATTTGCCTGCACCCGGAATTTGTTAATGGAAAATATGCATTCTACACTCGTCCGATGGATGGATTTATCGACACCGGCTCCGGTAGCGGGATCGGCTGGGGATTGACCGATAGCATCGAGCATGCGAAAATCGACACCGAGGTGATGATCGATACGCTGAAATATCACACTGTGAAAGAGGCGAAGAACGGTATCGGACCGGCGCCGATCAAGACGGAAAAGGGTTGGTTGCATCTTGCGCACGGCGTTCGCTATTGCGCTGCAGGATTGCGCTATGTTCTCTACATGTTCATGACTGACCTGGATCATCCGGAAACGGTCATTTACGAGCCCGGCGGCTATTTCATGGCGCCGGTACGTGAGGAGCGGATCGGCGATGTGTCGAATGTGCTTTTTACAAACGGCTGGGTCGTGCGCAAAAATGGCAAGGTGCTCATTTATTATGCTTCATCCGATACGCGGCAGCATGTTGCAGTGTCTTCCATTGAGCGTTTGGTGGATTATGTGATCAACACGCCGAAAGACGGATTGCGTTCTCCTGTGTGCGTGCGACAACGCCATGAATTGATCTCGAAAAATCTGGACACATTGAGGGACAGGGATGATCTGTTTTAACAGGCTTGATTTAAGCAAACCATTTGTAAGGTTTATAATATGATATGGAAATGCCACGGTTTCACTTTTATTTTTTTTCTGATTAAAATATGCTTGTTAAATGCTCAGGATTTTGAAAATTTAAGTTCCTATATCGAAAATCCACAGATGGTGGCTGAAAATCAGGAACCGACGCATGTTCCATTGATGCCATTTGCTGACAGAAATACAGCGCTATCGGGAGATTGGGAAACGTCACCATATTTTATGAACCTGAATGGCAAATGGAAATTTCACTGGTCGCAAAATTCCTGTCAGGCGCCGGCAGCATTTTATGCAGAAAATTATGACCTTTCCGATTGGGATGAAATTACCGTTCCTTCCGTCTGGCAGATGCAGGGCTATGATCATAATATCTACAGAAACATCCCGCAGGCGCTGCACCCGTTCGATCCTCCTTTTGTACCGGATGACTGGAATCCGGTCGGCTCCTATAAACGCACTTTCACAGTTCCTGAAAACTGGTCCGGCAGAGAAATTTTTCTCCATTTCGAAGGCATGAAATCCGCGGCATTCGTGTGGGTGAATGGCACGTATGTGGGATACGATCAGGGCGGAATGACGCCTGCAGAATTCAACATTACTCCATTTGTTCAGGCGGGGGAAAACTCCGTGGCTGTGCGGGTATTTCGCTGGTGTGATGGCAGCTATCTCGAGGATCAGGACATGTGGCGTTTCTCCGGAATTTATCGCAATGTTTATCTGTTCTCCACGCCGCAGGTTCATATCCGCGATTTCTTCGTACGAACCGATCTGGATGCCAATTATCAGGATACCGAATTGCGCATCGATGCACATTTGAAGAATTATTCCGGTCAAACTCAGGGAAAATGGACGGTTCGCGCCAGTCTATTCGATGATGCTCGAAATATGGTCAGAAGTTGGGAAGAAGATGCAACAGTCCGCCCGCTCGAAGATGTTGTTCTTGTTTTGAAAAAGAATTTCCGGAATCCGAAAAAATGGTCCGCCGAAAAACCGAATCTCTATTCATTGATTTTGGAATTAATCGACGAAAATGGTTCGATTGCCGAAGTCCTTGAAGAAAAAGTCGGTTTCCGGGAAGTAGAGATCAAAAACGGGCAGGTCATGGTAAACGGCGTTCCAATTGAGTTTCGCGGGGTGAACAAGCATCAACATCATCCGGATTTCGGGCGCACCATGCCAGAAGAAATGATGGTAAAAGACATTACGCTGATGAAGCAGTTCAATGTAAATTCCGTCCGGTTGTCCCATTATCCCAATGATAATTTGTGGTATGAATTAAGCGATGAATATGGACTCTACGTGCAGGACGAAGTCAATGCGGAAGCGCATTTTGCGGAAATGGACCTCGAAGGTCGTTATGGTCAGAACTGGTTCGCGGAGAATCCGGCATGGGAGCTGTCGTTCATGGATCGGTTCACCCGCATGGTGGAGCGTGACAAGAACAATCCAAGCATCGTGATGTGGAGTACCGGGAATGAGGCTGGCACCGGTCCGGTTCATTATAAAATGGCGGAATTCGCCCGGCAGTACGACGGTACGCGAGTGATCATGCATCAATGTAATTTCCCGTCAGGAGATGCGCCGTTCGCGGATATCGATGGCGTTCGATATCCGAGTCCCGAGAAAATTCAGCGCATGGCACTGGAACCGGGAAAACCTGTCATCATGGGGGAATATGCCCATGGGATGGGGAACAGCTTGGGGCATTTTGATGAATTCTGGAAATACATTCATAAGTATCAACGATTACAGGGCGGGTTTATCTGGGATTGGGTAGATCAGGGGTTGCTACACCAGCTTGTTTTTACGCCGGATGCATCCGGTCATAAAAATGACGCCGCGCTGATGGGGCGCCCGCAATTCGTGGACGGCAAATTCGGTCGCGCACTT
>WJJN01000657.1 GCA_014729735.1 Candidatus Zhuqueibacterota bacterium | reverse complement strand
GATCGCTATGTTAATAATCACGTTATCAAACCGTTACACCCGACGTATTCAGAAAGCATCAAAAATGATATTTATGAGGTACTTGGTAAAAAATACAAGTTCGACGCTGATGACAGGGAAGCGCTGTCGATGTGGGACACCTCGGAATTTCAGAAAATGGTGTTCTATATTTTTCTCGGCTTCAATCTGTTCATGGGAATTATCGGCTCGTTTACGTTGACTGTCGGCGGAATTGGAGTGGCGAATATTATGTACGTTGTGGTGCAGGAGCGAACGCGTGAGATTGGCATTAAGCGTTCAATCGGAGCAAAGAAACGGCACATTATGTCGCAATTTTTTATAGAGACATTCTTCATTATTTTGATAGGTGCCGTCATCGGCATTCTGATCTCAGTGGGAATTATTTCGGTTCTTGCTATGCTACCGCTGGACGATTTCGTCGGCTCGCCATCGCTTTCATTATGGGTGGCGGCAGTTGCATTGAGCGTGCTTGCGGCAATCGGCTTCATTGCCGGCTATTTTCCGGCTCGTAAGGCAGCCAATTTGCAGGTTGTCGAGTGCTTACGCTATTAAAAAATGCGCAGGCTCAGCGAGCTTGTTAGAAAATCTGGCAGTAACGAGTGTACTGTTGGATCATTAATATTTCTATAAAAGATTAAGAATTTAATAATAGAATCAAAGAGGATAAAATGCCACTCTGGATTTTAGTAAGTGACTTTTTTCATGATTTGCGTTATCAGAAAACACGAGTTTTCCTTACCACTTTTGCCATAATCTGGGGCACTATTGCCATTGTGCTTATGATGGCATTTGGCAGGGGATTTAAAAACAGAATGATTTCAGCGATGACAAATGCCGGGAACCAGATTATCCGGATTTACGGTGGACAAACCAGCATGAAATATCAGGGACTTCCCGAGGGCAGATGGATTAATTTCACGGAAGAAGATGCACACGTCCTGATGCAAAGCATTCCGCAGATCCGGGAGGTTTCACCGAGCTACGGGCGCTGGGGTGTTCGATTGAAGAATGATACCCGTACTGCCACGACTTATCTTGAGGGAGTTTATCCCAATTTCGAGATGCTTCGAACAATGTATCCCAAACAGGGTGGACGCTTTCTTAATGAATTGGATATGGAAGATAAGCGCCGGGTTCTTTTCCTCGGCTCTGAAATTACGAAGGAATTGTTCGGGGATGAGTATCCCATCGGCAAATCCGTGAATCTGGATGGTGTACCTTTTACGCTGGTTGGCGTGATGCAAAAGAAGCTTCAACTCGGAATGAGCAACGGTCCTGATGATCGCAGGGCAATCATCCCGTTTTCCACATTTGAATCAATTTATCACCACCGGCATTTACGCATGATTACAGTGCAACCGAATAAGCTAACCGACACACAGTTTGTGAAAGATGAAATTTTTCGCGTCCTGGGACGAAAGTTGCGTTTTAATCCTGAAGACAATGAAGCATTGCACACCTGGGATTTTGTCTCGAATATCAAAGAAATGAATAATGTTTTTGTCGGCATCGAGATTTTTTTAGGCGTGATTGGCGGGCTGACTCTACTGGTCGCCGGGGTGGGTGTCGCCAATATCATGTATGTTGTTGTCAAGGAACGGACACGAGAAATTGGCATTAAAATCGCGGTGGGTGCCAGACCGCAACATATTATTGTTCAGTTTGTTCTCGAAGCTTTGTTGATTGCGGTATTAGGCGGCTTTATCGGAATCGGCATTTCCTGGGCTATTATAAAGTTCGTCGAAATGATTCCTGTGCAAAATCAGGGCATTGCCTTCCTTGGCAAACCGCAGCTTTCGCAGACAATCATGTTTGTAACTACTTTTATCCTTGGCACAATCGGCGTTTTAGCCGGGGTATTTCCGGCACGCCGGGCTGCGAAACTCGATCCGGTTGAGAGCTTGCGTTATGAATAGTCAATAATTCCATTTAAATCACCTCCTTCCAAATCCGCTTCGGTGGCAATTTTGCCGAAGCGGTTTTTTTTATGTTGATTATCGAGTGAAAATAGGCTATATTAAATAACAGGCTCAAACAACTTCAGAGGTGTTATGAATCATACTGGATTTATTTTTCATGAAGATTTTTTAAAACATGATCCGGGTCCGTGGCATCCGGAAAATCCTGCACGATTGGAAAATATTTACAAGCATCTGAAAACGACAGGTATTCTTTCTCATTTAGAGATGATAGAGCCGCGCATTCCCTGTCCCGACTGGATTTTGAAAATTCACACATCCGAATATATTTCGCATGTCCGGGAATCGGCAATTAATGGCGTCGATCGTTTGGACGCTGATACCGGGATATGTAAAGATTCCTATCGAATTGCCTGTCTGGTCGTCGGCGGCGTGTTGGAAGGCGTGGATGCGATCATGGCACAGAAGGTAAAAAATGCATTTTGTGCCGTTCGACCTCCGGGGCATCATGCAGAGCGCAATCGGGCAATGGGATTTTGCTTATTCAATAATGTGGCGATTGCTGCAAAATATATACAATCGCAATTCGATCTCGAAAAAGTGCTGATTATAGATTGGGACGTACATCATGGCAACGGTACTCAGAATTCGTTTTATGAAGACCCCACTGTTTTTTACTTTAGTGTCCATCAAAATCCGTTTTATCCCGGAACCGGTCATGAATCGGAAACCGGTATTGGTGCCGGGAAAGGATTCACACTTAACAAGCCGCTAAATGCAGGAGCAACAAATTCGACATACATCGACGTTTTTGAAAGTTCACTGCTTCCCGCTGCTCAAAAATTCAAGCCTGATTTTATCCTGATTTCAGCAGGATTCGATGCACATCAAAATGATCCCCTCGCCGCAATGAAATTGACAACAGAAGGTTATGGGAAATTGACCCAGATTATAAAATCCTTTGCAGAAGAAGAATGCAACGGTCGTGTTCTATCAATACTGGAGGGAGGGTACAATCTGAAAGTGCTTGCTGATTGTGTTGAGGCACATGTGCAGGAGCTAATGAATTAAGATGTTCGTTTTAAACTCGGAGGAGGATAAAGATGAAACATTTTTTTCTCTGGGCGTCCCTTTTATTATTGATTTCAGCTACATGCAAAGAACGCACAGAACAGAAGAATTCCACCAGGCAGCAAGACAAATATGAGCGGTTGCGTAACGAGATGGTTCGAAATCAGATCGAACGCCGTGGTATTAGAAATGAACAGGTCCTGGATGCGATGCGCAAAGTGCCGCGTCATGAATTCGTACCGCAGTCACTAAAAGAATACGCCTATCGAGATCAACCGCTGCCTATCGGATTGGAACAAACTATTTCTCAGCCGTTTATCGTGGCTTATATGACAGAAGCGATAGATCCGTCGGAAGGGGACAGGATTCTGGAAATAGGAACCGGTTCCGCGTATCAGGCGGCAGTATTGGCTGAAATTGTCGACGAAGTATATACGATCGAAATCGTCCCGGAACTGGCACATCAGGCGCGAAATCGATTGCAGCGGATGAATTACGACAACGTCCATGTAAAATTGGGCGACGGCTACAAAGGTTGGCAGGAACACGCTCCTTACGATGGTATCATCGTGACTGCCGCGCCGGATCACGTTCCGCAGCCTTTAATAGATCAACTAAAACCTGGCGGAAGACTGGTTATCCCGGTGGGAAGAGGATATCAGGAGCTAAGCCTGGTTATGAAATCCGAAGATGGTGAAATAGAAAAAAAGACTCTGCTCCCTGTCCGCTTTGTGCCGATGACGGGTGAAGCAGAAAAGAAATAACCGGTTTCACTTGAAACAACTCCAGAATTTATTCGTCTTTTTCAAGTAATGATATTTGTTAATTTAACAATTGAGAGGCATTATG
>WJJN01000656.1 GCA_014729735.1 Candidatus Zhuqueibacterota bacterium | reverse complement strand
TCGGTTCGTTAAACAGACTTACCTTTTCTGCAGCACTTTAATTTCAACACTTTCGCCCGAAAATTTAAATAGCACATATATTCCGGCATCAAATCAGGAAACTGGCAGATGCCGGTTTGTTTTTATTTAATCTTAAAAAATCTATTGAATTATTAAAAAGAACAGGATATAGGATTGAATTCGGAAGCCAAATTGAGAAAAGTCTATCTGGATCATAGCGCAACCACGCCGGTGGAGCCACAGGTTGTGGATGTGATGATTCCATATTTAAAAGATAAATTCGGGAATGCATCCAGCATTCATTCATTCGGGAGAGAGGCAAAGGTGGCACTGGAAGATGCGCGGGAAGCCATTGCCCGGTTCATTAATGCGGAAGCCCGGGAGATTTACTTTACCAGTGGCGGTACGGAATCCAATAACATGGCAATCAAAGGAGCTGCCTGGCTGCTGCGGGATAAGGGCAATCATATTATCTCGTCGAAAGCAGAGCATCATGCTGTTTTATATACCTGCGATTATTTGAAAAAGCAGGGTTTTGATGTCACTTATTTGAAACCGGATAAATACGGAATGATTCAGCCGGAAGCTGTAGCCGATGCAATCACTGATAAAACAATCCTGGTTTCTATCATGCATGCAAATAACGAGGTGGGAACCATTAATCCCGTCGCTGAAATCGGAAGGATTACGCGGGGGCGCGGACTGCTGTTTCATACGGATGCGGTGCAATCTTTTGGCAAGCTGGATATCGATATTGCTGAAATTCCGGTGGATATGTTAAGTTTCTCCGGTCATAAAATTTACGGACCCAAAGGAATTGGCGGTTTGTTCATCCGAAAAGGCGTGCGTCTGGAGAAATTGCTGCACGGTGGTGCACATGAGCAGAATCGCCGGGCAGGAACTGAAAATATGCCGGGAATCGCCGGACTTGCCAAAGCAGTAGAGATATCTGCTGAAAGGAAGGAGCGGGACTATCAGTTTGTGAAACATTTACGCGATTCGCTGTTTGAAAAATTACAACAGGAAATTCCGAAAATATATCTGAACGGTCATCCGGAAGAGCGACTTTATAATAATCTCAATCTGTCTTTCGAAGGTGTGGAGGGCGAATCACTGCTGCTCAGTCTGGATTTGAAAGGAATTGCTGCTTCCAGCGGCTCGGCGTGTACATCGGGCGCTGTCGATCCCTCGCATGTGCTGACGTCCATGAATGTGCGACCGGAACTCGCGCAATCGTCCATTCGTTTTACATTAGGAAGAAATAATACGATGGAAGATATCGACTATGTCGTGGAAATATTGCCGCAAATAGTCGCAAGATTGCGGGCGATGTCTCCGCTGGCTTAATACGAAGGTTTTGGATCAATGACGAAGAAAAATGTAGCCGTTGCAATGAGCGGTGGTGTGGATAGCTCGGTTGCGGCTGCTTTATTATATAAAGAAAATTTTAATGTCGTCGGATTAACCATGCATCTGTGGGATTACGACGGCGTGGGCGGAAATGTGCAGAGCGACACAAGCTGCTGTTCGCTGGACGCGGTTTACGATGCCCGGGCGGTGTGCGAGAAGATTGGCATTCCTCATTACGTGGTCGACGTGCGCGAGGAATTCCGAAATGAGATCATCAATAATTTTATCTCCGAATATTTGCATGGCAGAACGCCGAATCCGTGCATTTTGTGCAACTCGATCATGAAATGGACAGTCTTATACAATAAAGCCGCACAGCTTGGAATGGATTATTTAGCCACGGGTCATTATGCCATTGTCGAATATGATCCGGGCATAGATCGCTATTTACTGAAGAAAGGCGCCGATCCTGCGAAAGATCAATCCTACGCGCTGTGGGCATTAACGCAGGAGAAATTGCGGATTACGAAATTACCGCTTGGCAAATTATCGAAACCAGAGGTGCGGGAAATTGCAGCGGAAATCGGCTTGAAAACAACAGAGAAGCGCGAGAGTCAGGATATCTGCTTCATCCCGGATAATGATTATAACCGCTTTTTGATCGAGCAGGAGCCGGAGTTGAATGAAAAAGTGCGCGGGGGCGAAATTGTGGATACCAGGGGGAACACACTCGGAATTCACAAAGGCTATCCGTTTTACACCATCGGGCAGCGACGCGGACTGGGTATTGCTATCGGTAAACCGATGTATGTAGTGGATATCGACGCTAAGCGTAACCGAATCGTGGTTGGAGAAAAATACGATCTGCAAAGCTCCGGGCTGCTCGCGGAACAGGCGAACTGGATTTCCGGTGTCCCTTCGAATAAAGGGATAAATGTCGAGGCGAAAATACGTTACAACGATCCTGGAACCGCGGCAACGATCTATGCAACAAACGAAACCGGAATCAGGGTAGTTTTTCATGAAAAAGCTGAAGCAGTGACGCCTGGACAATCCGTGGTCTTTTATCAGGATGATGTGGTGGTGGGAGGCGGGATCATTACGAAGAATCTGAAAAACAGTGACGCGGACAGCCGTCATTAAAAAAGCATTGACTTTGTGGAAAAAATTTTGTTAATTAGTATTTGAAAAAAGTTATGTGATGTGAGATTCTTCATGCGCCATAAAGACGGCGCATTCAGAATGACAGTGTTGCTGAATTTGTTCTAACCAAGAATTTTTTTAAGAAGCGATAAAGCTGCAAACGGAGGGAAATATCATGAAAAAATTAATGTTGTTGATGCTTGTTCTCTCGATCATACCGACACTGGCGTTGGGGCAGTTAAAACGTCAGAATGAAGCTATTGATATTAAAAGCGCAATCATCGAGCCTCTTTCAAATTCAATTTCAGGAATCGGACTGATTGATCCTTCCAAATTATCAATGAGTCACAGTTTTTCGATGTCCTATTTTTCATTCGGCGGAAACAGTTTAAGCCAGAGTATGTATTTGAATACCATCCGTTATCAGATTGCGGATCCATTGACTTTCAGAATACAATGGGGTATTCAGAATTTTCCGCATAACAATACGATGATGGCAAATCATCCGGCGTTTAAGGGTGGTCCGTTTATTTCCGGCGCTGAATTGGATTATCGCCCTACAGATAACATCCAGGTGAAATTCCAGTATAGCCGGATGCCCGGATATTACGATCGTTACAGGAATCCCTATTATTCTCCGTTCAATAATTTCTGGGATACCGATGAATAATTGGATTTGCCGTTTTAAGAAAGAGGTCAAAAATGCCGAGAAGACTCGGTGGCAGGAGAATACCGCGAAAAAAGCCACCCCGGAAAAATAAGATCATAAACACTAAAATTAATGAAAAGTTGCGTGAATTCGCGCTAACCGGGTTCATGTGGTTTCTGGCATTTGCGAATCTGATTATTGTGATCTCATTTCTCTTTCAATCACTGAAGGCAAGCCAACAGGATGAAAATCGTGTTACTCCGAAACCCGGGATTGCTGAGCAACAGCCTGTCGAAAGACCAAAAGAAGGAATGATCCGGGTGGAAGTTTTAAACGGATGCGGCGAGAATAAAGTCGCAGCGCGGTTGAGAAACTATCTCGTCGATCGAAATATCGATGTGGTTGATTTTAAAAATTACGATCGCTTTGATATACCGCAAACGCTTGCCATCGATCGCAAATATATGGATGCACGACACGCTGAAAAGATCGCCGATCTGGTTGGCGTGGATGATGAAAATGTTTTCCCTCAAATTAGTCCGCAGCGAAAATTGGATGTTTCAATTATTATAGGGCAGGATTTTATGGATTTGAAGGCATTCAAAACAATTTTCAATCAGCAGTAGAATAAATAGCGGACTTACCTTCAAATTTGCCTTAAATGCAAGACTAACCTCATTAAATTATTCACGAAAGACCAAAGTCAGATGCAGATCATCTATAACCTGATTGTCGTTCCTTTGCTATATCTTGCTTTTCATGCAGCCGGATTATTCAATGAAAAAATCCGCCGCGGTATCCATGGCAGAGAAAATTTGCTGCCAAAAATCAAGGGGGATTTGAAAACAATAAACAAGACAAGGGTGTGGTTTCACATTTCGTCTTATGGCGAATTCGAACAGGCGAAGCCGGTGATGACGCAACTAAAAGCAGCACGACCTGATCTGGCGATCATCGTTACATTTTTTTCTCCGTCTGCTTACGAAAATATCAAATTAGCGCCACCAGTGGATTATATCTGCTATCTGCCGATGGACAGCAGGAAAAATGCCAGGCAGTTCATATCGATTGTGAAACCGGTGTTTGCCGTGGTAGTGCGGCACGACATTTGGCCGAACTATATATGGGAGCTCAATCGCAGAAAAATTCCCGTCGTGCTGATCGATGCTTCCATCCCTGAAAAATCCTCTCGTTTATTACCGGTGTTCCAGAATTTTAACCGCGCTTTATACAATAGCTTTGATTCGATCCTTACTATTTCGGAAGTCCAGACTGACCGCATCGCCGGTCTATTGGGTAATAGTCAGAAAATAGTGCAGACCGGCGACACGAAATTCGATCAGGTTTATCATCGGACGCGGGAGACGGGGAAAGTCACTCACCTGGCGAGTCATCCGTTTTTGAAAGGGAAAAATATCTGGGTGATCGGGAGTAGCTGGCAACAGGATGAAAGCCGGGTCCTACCGGCGTTTGAACGGCTCAAAAAAGCGCATCCCGATTTATTGATGATTATTGCCCCGCATGAGCCGACAGGGCAACGGGTTGAGGAAATCGAACGCCGGCTCTCGCCAGCTAACCTGAAATCAGTGAGATATTCGGAATTCTCAGAAACCAGTGCTGATTTCGACGTTCTTATCATGAATAAAATGGGACTACTGGCAAATATCTACAGCCTGGGAATGGCGGCGTTCGTCGGAGGTAGTTATGAACAGAATGTTCATAATGTGCTTGAACCCGCAGCACACGGTATTCCGGTTTTGTTCGGACCAAAGATAGATACGCAGCCCGAAGCAGGAATGCTGCTGGAGAACGGCGGTGGTTTTATCGTTCGCACAACTGCAGAGATCGAAATTAAAATGAGTGAATTTCTTGGTAAAAAGGAAATCGCAGACAGAGCAGGGGAGAATGCCCAAAAACTGGTCATGGAGCATGTGGGCGCTGCGGAACAAACAACCAACGTTTTATTAAAATTATTAGGGAATCGGAATTAAAATGAACTGGATGATATCAGAATGCCGTTGAATACAATCGAATGGAAGAACGGAGCTGTACGGCTTATCGATCAGACAAAGCTGCCGATAGAGCTGGAATATTTGCAGACAGATGATTATCAGGTGCTTGGAGATGCGATCAGGCAGTTGAAAGTGCGTGGCGCACCGGCTATCGGCATCGCTGCAGGATTTGGCGTGGTATTGGGCGTTCAGCACTTAAGAGATGTTTCGCAGTCTGAATTCATCTCGAAAGGTCTTAAAATCATAGACTATCTTGCCGGAACCCGACCGACTGCGGTGAATTTATTTTGGGCGCTGGGTCGTATGCGGGCGATTTTGGAACAATCTGCAGGTGAAATGAGTATTGAGCAGACAAAAGCGCGTTTGCTGCGGGAAGCTCAGGATATACTGGAAGAGGATAGAAAAATCTGCCGGAACCTGGGACGCAACGGTGCATCGCTGCTGCCGGATAATGCGACAGTTTTGACCCATTGCAATGCCGGCTCGCTAGCGACCGCCGATTATGGCACAGCGATTGGCGTTATTTACGCAGCCAGCGAGGAAGGAAAGAATATCCGTGTGTATGCCGATGAAACCAGACCGCTGCTGCAGGGTGCCCGGCTAACGACCTGGGAGCTGATGCAAAATAAGATCGATGTAACGCTGATTTGCGATAATACGGCAGCGTTCGTGATGCAGCAGGGAAAGATCGACTGCGTACTGGTTGGTGCGGACCGCATTGCGGCGAACGGAGATACGGCGAATAAAGTCGGAACGTACAATGTTGCGGTATTAGCGCACCATCATCAAATTCCTTTCTACGTTGTGGCGCCTGTTTCGACACTGGATTTGACTTTGGAAAACGGCAGCCGGATTCCCATCGAACAGCGGGCAAGCGAGGAGGTCACCATGGGATTCGGGAAACGAACAGCGCCGTCCGGCGTGAAAGTATTCAGTCCGGCGTTCGATGTAACGCCGCATAAGTTGATCACCGCAATCGTTACTGAAAAAGGGATTGCGCGGGGTTCTTACAGGGATAAATTAAAAAAATTTAAAAATAATACTTGATTTCAAAGTATTTTTCCCTTATATTTGTTCAATTTAATTTGTTTTTTAAATCATAAGCCAAAGGAGAAAAAAAATGAGAAAAGTGCACTCAATATTGCTGGTGAGTGTGTTACTTGTCGCAATGCTTACATTATTCGGATGCCAGTCAAAAGAGCTAACTTCTGCAAAGGTGTATATTCAACAGGACGACTGGGAAAAAGCGCAGGAGCAACTGGAGCTTGCTGTGGAACTTTATCCTAATGATGCGGAAGCCCATGCTTTATTAGGAGAAGCGTACGGTCGAAATGGCGAATTCGAGAAAATGGCAAAAGAGTTCGAAGCATCTTTGGCAATTAATCAAAATAGTGCTCAACAAATCAATTATCTCAGAGATAAATATTGGGTTGAAAATTTCAACAAAGGCGTAGGACAGGTAAAAGCCGAGAATTTCGCGCAAGCGTTGAGCTTTTTCCGAAACTGTCCGATTATCGATCCGGACCGAACCGATTCTTATAAGAATATCGCATTCGTATATATGAGACTGGATTCCATGGATCAGGCAATAGCAAGCTACCAGAAAGTACTCGAATATGATCCAAAAGAAACACAAGTTATGTTGCAGCTCGGTTCTCTGTATTATGATCTCGAACAATATGAAAAAACAGTGGAATTGATGGATCGGATTCTCGAAATTGAGCCGAATAATCTTGAAGCATTCTCCCAGAAAGCATTTGCTTTCGATTCAATGGGAAAACCGGATGATGCATTTCAAGCATATAATGAAGCGCTGGCGCAAAATCCGGATAACACGGACTTGATATTCAATCTCGGTCGATTGTATTACATGAAAAAAAATTACAGAGAAGCAATCGATCAATTCATGAAAGTATTGGAAAAATCACCTGATGATATCGAAGCGACGTTGAATATTGGGAATGCATATTTAAGTATTGCGGAAGAGTACATGGAACCTCTTCGCGCAGGAGAAGAGATGAGTGACGAAGAGTTTGCCGCTAAAAGAGAAAAAGCGATCGAAAATTATAAAGAAGCAATCCCTTATCTGGAAAAAGCGATCGAAGAAAAAGCAGACGATCCTGCGTTGTGGACGAATTTAGGCGTTGCCTATATTAACGCCGGTGAAAAAGAAAAAGGCGAAGCTGCTTTCCAAAAAGCAGACGAGCTCTAATCTTTCGAGAGAATCGTTATATTGAAAATTTTAAAAAGGAGCGTATAAAAATTGACGCTCCTTTTTTTATTTATAAGTGATATTAAATTAGACTTGACATTTGTTTGAATTTGCATTACATTTGTAAGTTAATTAATTGAAGAGCGCTTCAACCCAAGGATGATTTTAATGGATATGGATGCAAAAGAAAGAATACTCAACAGAAATAATCTGCCCGGGCATGTTGCTATTATCATGGATGGAAATGGCAGATGGGCAAAAAAGCGAGGACTCAAACGGATCGACGGACATGCCGAAGGAGTAAATTCAGTACGTGAAATTGTTGAAGCCTCCGGTGAATTAGGAATTAAAGTCGTTACATTTTATACGTTTAGCACCGAAAATTGGAAACGTCCCAAAGGGGAAGTCTCCTCACTTTGGAAATTGCTCGTTAAAACAATTAAAGACGAAGTACCGGAATTAAGAAGCAATAATGTACAATTTCGGGTGACCGGTATTATCGATCAGTTGCCCAAATTTACTCGACAAAGTATCCAATACGCAATAAATGCCCTGCAAAACAACGACGGATTGATATTGAACCTGGCACTGAATTACAGCAGCCGCATGGAAATAACCAACGCCGTGCGAAAGATCGCTAAAAAGATCAGCCAGGGCTTACTTGATGAAAATGATATCGATGAAAAGGTGATTTCCGAGCATTTATTTACATCTGATCTGCCAGATCCCGATTTAGTAATCCGTACCAGCGGTGAACTTAGGATTAGCAACTTTTTACTGTGGCAGATTGCTTATTCCGAACTTTACATCACAAATACGCTGTGGCCCGACTTTCGCCGAAAAGAATTTTATGAAGCCATTGAATCGTATCAACTCCGGGAACGCCGATTTGGAATGATCAGCGATCAGGTGCATGAATCGGAGGTTGTTTCGACATAGACCTATAGGGCGTTGATGATAAATATCAAATGTAACCGTTCTAAGGAACTTTGATGATTTTATTAACGTTAAAGTTAGGTGACATTATTAAAGAATGTAATAGATAAATAACATACTGTTTTGATTGAACCTGGCGATTCCCTGTCTCTGTTCCTGAATCGCCATTTTTATATAAATTGGTGTTATGAGATCGAGACCCTGGATTCTCGTTTTGGCGTTGATTGTAACGTTTACAGCCCTGACGATTTATCACGGCTGGACGCTATTTAAAGCCAATGAACGAATAAAAAATTATCTCGTTGCTAAAATAAGACCTGTATTGGGTGAAAAATCTGATATCGAATATCTCGATATGGCACTGGGAGCAGTTCATCTAAAGGGAGTGCAAATCGAATCCAATAACAGCTATTACAGCCTGTATATCGAAGATTTACGTATCGGATATAATTTAGCGAATCTCATTAAAAACGGCTTCAAACCCCAAAAATCACCTCAGGACATCCTGTTCGTGAATCCCCGCTTAACAATAAAATATAAACCGCGCAGCGACACGACTGATATCGATTTTGCCATTGTCGATAGTCTCGAAAATGGAAATGGTTATCATGACTACCTGGACAAAGCGCGCAAATTCGATTTCCTGAAGCGGATTACTGTTTCCAAAGGATCCATCGTGTATGTCGATTCTTTGAACAAAAAGACAACACTGGCAAATGACATCAGTGGTTGGATTAGTACCCGTGATTTAACAAATGCCAAAGCACGGCTGGTAGGAAAATTGTTCCACTCGAGTCAATTGAATCTCAGACTCGATGGTGAGATCGATCTTGTACGGGAAAAGCTGGGTTTCCTGAAAGCGAATTTAATCAATTTTCAGTGGCGGGAGAGAATTCCTTTTTTCATCCCAAGTTATCTTGATATACAACAAGGTCTTATCAACGGTGACATAATCGTCACCGAGTTGAAAAATGATGGTTTTGATATCAATGGGAATCTTTCCATAAAAGACGGTGCGTTCCAGATTACCAATAAAAATCTTTTTATCACCGATATCAATCTTGACGCGGAAATACGCCACTGGGATTTTATTATCAATAAATCAGAGCAGAGATTCAACGGCTCGGTGGTAGGTATCGCGGGTGGCATTAAAAATATTTTAGATCCCGAATTTAACCTGCATGTATTTTCCCGGGAGTTTGATATAGGCGAATTTCAAAACAATTTTCAACCCGATGCCCGCTTTCGCTTCGCTGGAAATTCTGAATTGAATATGTCTGTTATGAATTCATACAAAAATCCGGCACTCGAAGCGCAATTGAACTGTCCCAGCTTAAAAATCGATAATCAGGTGGTTGATGATGTCCGATTCACGCTCTCTTATATCGATTCTGTGATTCGAGTAAAACATTTTCACAGTAATTACCAGTCTAAAGTAATAAAGGGAAGCGGAAAAGTCGATTTTTCCACTCCCGAAGGAATTATCAATTTTCATTTTTCCGCCGATGGAAAATTCCCGGAGGATTTCAGAGTCCTGAATGTCGCCTCGCTCGCCAACAGCGAATGCCACGTTCAGTTGAATTTATGGGGACAGTTAAACGAGATTAACGGGAAAATGACACTGGAATGCGATCCTGAATACCCGGATTCACACCGGATGTCGTTTGTCAATCATTTTCAATACACACAGAATAAATTGACATTTTCAACGATGTCCGATCAGAATAAAATATATATCAAAGGGGAGGCAAATTTTCAGGGAGAGGAGCAGAAATATCAGCTAAATTTCACCGATGCGCATGAAGTTCTGTACCGCTTGCCGGAATTTCGCTCGCTGGAAAAACCTTTTAATTTTGAAAAATCGACTGTTGAAGTATACATGCAGCGGAATCGTACGGATATTTTTAGCAGTTTTGAATGGAAAGATGAAAAAGAGGGGTATCGAACAGGTCAGCTTAATTTCTGGCTACGAGGTCCTGCGAATAAAAGAAGAATCACCAGTAGTTTTAACGGGGTTTTCGGGAGACAGCATTACGAAGGGTCCGCTTCCATAATGAAAGAAGATAGTATGTTGAATGTAAATGAATTGAAAATCGAGAATATTTTATCTGCAAAAGGAAAAATCGATCTATCCTCGGCAGAGTCAATTCAGGGCATATTATCATTTAAAGATTCGGACCTGAGTCATATTTACAATTTATTTACGCTGAATCCGAATTTTATCAACCGGGGCGATTTGAACGGGGACATCGCAATCAAAGGCACCTTGAATAATCCGTTTTTGAAGGGAACGTTAAAAATTCGAGATAGTTACATTAATAATATTGGTATTTATGACGGCGATGTATCGTTCAGCTACCAGGACAGTGATTTTGCTCTGGATCAACTAATGATTCGCCGAAACGGAACGAAGTTGATCGCCGGTAAGGGCGGATATTTTTCCGACAGTAGCAAAGTGGATATTCGATTTAGCGGGCGAAAAATTGATTTGAATGTCCTCATGCAGTCGCTCGGTGATCAGAAAAACCTGATCGCAGGTGACGCAGATGCTGACCTGCGGTTAATCGGAGAACCGAAGGATCTGCATCTCATCGGTGATTTACACGTGTCTGAGGGTAAATTTTCCAAATTTGCGTTCGATTCCATCTATGCAAGATTGGGCAGGTCCGAAGATAAGGTTAAAAAGATCGCCGGAATTTCGTTGAGAGAATTCACCGTGATCCGCAAAGACCAGTTTGTCATTCAGGGGAATGGATTAATTCCGTTTTCTTCCCTCGACACCATGGACATTCGCCTGAAGGGAAACGGCAATGTGCTTTCGATACTACCGGAGATCACGGGTTTTTTCAAAGAGACGCGCAGCGAGGGCGAATGGGATGTTCATTTTACCGGCAGCCCGGAAAATCTGTCCATTGCCAGTGGGCATGTGAAACTGCGCCAGGGACTGCTGAGATTGGGCGCAGTGGCACCCAGAATCGATGATATTACAGTTGATTTAACAGTGGAACCGGACGGATTTGTAAAAGTCGATTACATCAGCGGAAAAGTGAAACAGCGTGAATTCAGGTTCTCGAACAGCAAAGTGGGGGAAGTGTGCAGCCATCGGGAATTAACTCCTTTTGTTGTGCCGGATTTGGGGCTCGATTTCGGCGTGTGGTCAATAGAAACGAGCAGAAAGGGAATTCCGCTCCATATTCCGGCGTTAATGGAAAAAGGTGAAATAGGTAATTTTGAGTTCACTGGAAGAGATAGCTGTGAAAATTTTTATATTGCCGGACCGGTGCGTCATCCTGTGGTAAGAGGAATTATCAGGCTTCGCAATGTCAACCTGATGTATCCCTTCGATCAGGTGTCAGGCATGGCGAAGAGTCCGTTAACCCGGCTGCTCCAGCTTATTGAGTGGAATGTGCTGGCGATTCCGGGAAAAGATACACGATATGAAAAAGAAATTCCCAGCGGAGTGGACAGAGTTTATGTGAATTTAATGATCGATGCGGGTGTCGGTGGTCTGGATTTTTCCGGAATCATCGATAACGAGAGTTTCGCAATCGAAGGGAAAGCCGAATCGACCAATGGTAATGTGGACTATCTCGATTTCGACTTCAGAGTGGAGAAGGCAGGGATCGAATTCGATAAGTCTACAATGCTACCAGTCGTTTACGGAGATGCTAAAGTCACTGTTGCCGATTCGCTTGGTGTGCCGCATAATATATTCCTGACGTTGTTACTTGAGGATGAAGAAAGCGGACATGTGCAAACACGGGGACGGTGGGGCAAAATTCAATTCAAATTATCGACCGATAATCCGAATATCGGAATTACCGAAGGCGAAATTCTGGCATCGCTGGGTTACTCAGCAAGCAATATCAAGGAAAAGGCAACGGATATTATCGGGATCAGCACGGACAATTACCTGTTTCGACCGCTTTTCCGTCCGTTCGAACGGCAACTGGAACGAACGCTCAATCTTGATCTCGTACGCTTTAGCTCGCGGTTCACACGAAATCTGATCGAAATGAACTTATGGCGCGATGAAGTCGTTAATAATAACTCGAAGTTATATTTACTTCGAAGCAGCAGGGTGATGGTGGGGAAGTACCTTGCTGACCGGGTTTTTCTGTCCTATACCGGGCAGTTGGAATCAAATATTAATTATCGCCAGCACGGCGAACAGTTGGGATTGAAGCACAGGCTGGGACTCGAATACCGTATCAATTCGAACTTATTGCTGGAAATGGAATATAATTACAATAGTTTCCTGATTGAACGTGAAGATAAGCGGATTTTCCTGAGACACTCGTTCCCGATACATTAGAAAAAAATTGTACCGGGCTATTTTTCTCTTTACAATTATATAAAAATTTTGTATTTTATTATCCTTAAACAGGAGTTTCTGATGATCGTAAAAAGCTTTAACAAAATTTTAATTGTTTTCATTTTAATATTTTTTATTTCATCGGTATCACTTGCACAAAAGCAATCCATTAAAGTACTGGGATTGACGGTGACCGGTCATAAGACCGCAGATGCAAATATCATCAAGATCAACTCCGGATTGTCCGCTGGCAAAGAAATTACCAGTGAAGATATTCAGGATGCAATTAAGAATTTGTGGAATTTAAATCTGTTTTCGGATATACAAATTGTCGTGGATCGAGAATTAGCGGATGGCGCGTATTTGACAATAAAAGTGGAAGAGTATCCGAGATTGGAAAAAATTGAATTAGAGGGCAATAAAAAATTAAAACGCGATGATATTGAAAAAGAATTGGATTTTTATCGCGGGCAGGTACTATCCCCGCGACATATATTGAAAGCAAAGAAAAAATTACTGGATGTTTACAAAGACAAGGGCTATCTGCTGGCAGATATCGAACCGGTTACCATGGAGACCGAAAATGAAAACCGGGTGATCCTGCGTCTCAAAATTGACGAAGGACAAAAGGTTCAGGTAAAGAAAATCAATTTCTTTGGTAATGATAATTTTTCCGATGGCAAGCTGCGCGGGCAGTTTGAGGAAACCAAAGAAGATCGCTGGTGGCGCGGGGCTGATTTCGACCGCGAAAAATATGAAGAAGACTTGCTGAAAGTGATCGAGTTTTATCGTAACGAAGGATTTCGGGACGCAGAGGTGGTTAGCGATTCGATCTATTTCGATTCGCGCAAAAAAGATTTGTTCATTGATATAACAGTCAATGAAGGAAGACAATATTATTTTGGAGACATTACCTGGGAAGGAAATGAACTGTTTTCCCGGGAAGAGCTGGAATCACTCGTTGATTTCAAAGAAGGGGATACATATAGTCTCGAAAAATTACAGAAAGCCGTGATCGAGGAATTGGGGACTGTGTACTACAACGCAGGATATATCTGGGTCATGATAAATCCGAAGGAGATACCTGTTGCCAGGGATACAGTGGATATCCATTTTTTCGTAAACGAGGGGAATCTGGCAAAGGTGAATAAAATTCATATCGCCGGAAACACGCGCACCAAGGAGAAAGTCATCCGCCGGGAATTGAGAATTGCGCCCGGTGAAACATTCAGCAAAGCAGCGCTGGAAAGAAGTCAACGTGAAGTATGGGTACTCAATTATTTTTCAGATGTGAAAATCGATTATTGGCCTGTTGGCGAAGACAAAATCGATCTGAAATTTGAAGTCGAGGAAAAATCCACGGATTTGGCAAATATGTCTGCAGGGTGGAGCGAACGTGACAAGTTGATCGGCAGCATCGGCGTTGCAATGAACAACCTGTTCGGCAACGGGCAGCGGCTCAGTTTTGACTGGAATTTCGGTCGTTATTACCGCTCTTTCCAGATCAGCTTCACCGAGCCGTGGTTGCTGGATACTCCCACACTGGCGGGATTCAGTTTTTATGATACGAAGCGAGAAGGCAGATTTTACTACGGATACAATCAGCGGAGCCGAGGGGGCTCGCTGAGATTGGGAAGACGATTCCGATGGCCCGACAACTATTTTAGGGGCGACTGGATTTACCGAATCGATCAAACCGACCTGTGGGGATTTTCACAACAAATTATCGAGTATAATCCCCGTAATATTATCGAGGAGCAATGGCCCCTCATATCCAGTAGCATTACGCAAATTATTTCCCGTAACAGCTTGAACCGTCCCGAATTTCCTACAGAGGGATCAGAATTTTCCATATCCACTGAATTTGCCGGTGGACCTCTGGGCGGCAATGTGGGGTTTCATAAACACATTCTGCAAGCCGGATGGTTTTTTCCGACGTTCTGGAAATTCGTGTTCTATTCAAGTTTGACCGCAGGTTTTATGGACGGCTTTGCCGATGATTCCAAAATTCCGTTTCTGGAATATTTCTTCATGGGCGGAGAAGGAATGTCCAGTTCCATCCCGCTTCGTGGTTACGAGGATCCTCTTTCAGGCGTCGTAACGTCCGAGGGTGGAAAATCGATGTTTAAATATACATTCGAATTGAGATTCCCGATAATCCCGAATCCCACCATGTTCGGCTTGTTTTTTGCCGAAGGTGGTAATACATGGGTGCAAGTCAGCGATACCGATCCGTACGATTTGCGTCGTTCCGTTGGTATCGGTGCACGGATTTACATGCCGATGATCGGAATTATCGGTTTTGATTATGCTTATGGTTTCGATAAAATCGATTCGCAAGGAAATAAGTACGGAGATTGGCATCCGCACTTTGTATTTGGAAGAAGTTTCTAATTTATTGAATTATAATTTTTGGAGGATTAGAATGAGATTCAAAAATGTTTTGTTTGCAGGGGCTGCCTTGTTTTTAATGTTAGTATTTATTGCACCAACTTTTGCCCAATCGAATCAGATCGCTTACATTAACTCACAGCAAATTCTGGCGAATTTCAAAGAAGCAATCGATGCCCAGAAAAAAATCGATGAGTTAAACAAACAGTGGGAAAAAGAAGGTCTGGAAATGCAAAAAGAATTACAGGATCTTCAGGAAAGATTTGAATCTCAAAGTCTTCTCTTGAGTGAGAGTAAACGGGCTGAAAAGGCACAGGAAATCCAAAATCTGTATCTTAAAATTCAGCAATTCCAGCAGGAAAAATGGGCACCCGGAAGCGGACAGATATATCAAAAGCAGGAAGAGTTCATGGCACCGGTTTTGGAAAAGATCAACGCTGTGATCAAGAAAATCGGTGATGCGGAAAAATACGATTATATCTTTGACACGGTTGCCGGTAATATACTCTATGCCGGAGAAGAACAGAAGGATTTAACCGACCAGGTTCTCGAAGAATTAAACAAAGGCGCTGTGGCTGTTGAGGAGTAGACATAATCGTTTCATTGACCTTCTAATAATGAGAAATCTATGGAGTTAAAAATAACGGAGGTAGCCCATCTGGTTTCCGGTGATTTAGAGGGCGATTCATCGCTCACGATCACCGGGATTGCTAAAATTGACGAAGCATCAGATGGGCAAATTTCTTTTATATCGAATCCGAAATACGAAAAATACATCAAAACAACGAACGCATCCGCGGTTCTGGTAAGTAAGGATTTCCCCAAAACGGATAAAACAATTATCCGTACGGAAAATCCATATATTTCGTTCTTGAAAATTTTGACCACATTCCATCCGCAGCAGGAAACACTGGAGCCCGGTATTCATGAGAGTGCTGTCGTCGATTCCAGTAGCTCGGTGGGAAAAGATACGGCAGTCGGGCCAAATGCAGCTATCGGAAAGCGGTGCAAGGTCGGTAAAAACTGTCGAATTCATCCCGGAGTTGTCATCAGTGATGATGTGAGCATTGGCGATAACGTGGTGCTATATCCCAACGCCACCATCCGCGAGAGAGTTATCATCGGAAATAACGTGATCATTCATAACGGAACCGTCCTTGGTTCGGATGGATTCGGGTTCGCCCGGGAAGGAGCGATGTATCATAAAATCCCACAGGTCGGCACCGTTGTTATTGAAGATGATGTGGAAATAGGTTCCAATTGCACAATCGACCGTGCAACCATGGGGGAAACCAGAATAAAACGCGGCGCAAAACTTGATAATCTGATTCAGGTGGCGCATAATGTTGTAATCGGTGAGAATACAGTAATTGCGGCACAAACCGGAGTTTCCGGAAGTACGAAAGTCGGCAGCAATGTCGTCATCGGCGGTCAGGTGGGTTTTGTAGGGCATATTACCATCGGAGATAACACGCAAATTGGGGCACAATCCGGCGTTTCAAAAGACTTACCCTCTGATGCGGTCTTTTTTGGTTATCCTGCCAGACCTATCATGCAGGCGAAACGAGAGGAAGCTGCTATCCGGAAACTACCAGATTTATTGAAGAGGATTTCAAAACTGGAAAAACAGCTTAAAGACAGATAGGTATCAGAGTCAATGTTAAAGAAACAGCGGACTATTCAAAAAGAAATTAGCTATTCCGGAGTGGGACTGCATACCGGAAATCCATCTACGGTAACCTTCAAACCTGCAAATCCCAACTCCGGTATTCGTTTTAAAAGAACTGATCTCGATGAATGTCCTGAAATTTTAGCGGATATCGATCATGTTATCGACATCTCACGAGGGACGACCATCGGGCAGGATAGTATTGTTATTCATACTGTTGAACACCTACTTGCGGCGATTGCAGGATTGGAAATCGATAATATTCTTGTTGAAATAGATTCGAATGAGCCACCGGTCGGTGACGGGAGTGCATTGCCTTTTGCCAATATTTTGATCGATGCCGGATTTAAGGAACAGGATTATCCAAAGGATTATCTGGTGATCGAAAAGACGGTTTCTTATACAGAAGAAAAACGCGGCATCGATATCGTGGTTGTGCCTTCGGATACTTTCAGGATCACGTTCATGGTCGATTACCGCAATCCTGCTCTGGGCACGCAGTATACGTCCCTCTACTCTCTCGAAGATGAATTTTTAACAGAATACGCACCATCGCGCACGTTCTGCTTTCTCAGCGAAGTGGAGCAATTGAAAGAGCAGGGCTTGATTCGAGGGGGCAATGTCGATAACGCCATCGTTATTCTGGACCGCAAGATCGACGAGGGGGAATTTGATCGTTTGAAAGAACTCTTCAAAATACCGAAAACGACTATACTCGGTGAAAACGGCATTTTGGATGGTAAACAGCTTCGCTTCAAAAATGAACCGGTGCGACATAAAGCGCTGGATTTGATCGGTGATCTTGCACTACTGGGTGTACCGATTATCGGAAATGTCATGGCTGCCCGTTCGGGACACGCGGCAAATGTGGAGCTGGTCAAAATTCTGCGTAAGGAAATTGAAAAGAAAAAAATCCGGCTTAAATATCAGGGCAAAACTCCTGAGGGCGTTTTTCTGGATAATAATGCGATTCAGAAAATTCTGCCCCATCGCTATCCGTTTTTGCTGGTTGATAAAATTATCGATCTCGTGCCGTTCGAGCGAGTCATTGGGGTTAAAAATGTAACTGCAAACGAGCCGTATTTTGTCGGGCATTTTCCCGGCTATCCCATTATGCCAGGCGTGCTCATTGTAGAAGCAATGGCGCAGGTCGGTGGTATCTTGTTGTTAAATGTGGAGTCGAATCCCGAAGATAAACTGGTCTTTTTTACCAATATCGATAAAGTGAAATTCCGAAAACCGGTTTTGCCCGGGGATACATTGCGATTCGAGCTGGAAATGATCAAATACAGGCGCTCTATCTGCAAGATGGCAGGAAAAGCTTTTGTCGCAGAAGACCTGGTATGTGAAGCCGAGCTTATGGCAGCGGTTATTGATCGGTAATATTACAAAAAAGATTCCGCTATTACATGATTGAAAAAACGAGGGAGTGAACATTGGCGAAAATTCATGCGACTGCAATTGTCAACAAAAAGGCAGAACTGGCAGAAGATGTGGAGGTAGGACCTTTTACTATTATCGAAGAAGATGTGACGATAAATTCAGGCACTATAATTGCGTCAAATGTATTAATATCCGATGGTGCCCGTATCGGGAAAAATTGCAAGATTTTTAATGGCGCCGTGCTAAGCACTGCGCCGCAGGATTTGAAATATAAAGGAGAAAAAACTACTCTCGAAGTTGGCGATAATACAATTATCAGAGAGTTTTGCACGTTAAATCGCGGAACTGATGATAAATACAAAACCGAAATCGGCTCCGATTGTCTGCTGATGGCTTATGTTCATGTGGCGCACGACTGTTTTCTGGGCAACAAGGTTGTTTTGGCGAATGCCGTTAATCTCGCAGGACATATTGTGATCGAAGAATTTGCCAGTGTCGGCGGCATGGATCCGATCCATCAGTTTGTGCGTATCGGACAGCACTCATTCATAGGCGGCGGACTTCGGGTGGACAAAGACGTTCCTCCGTATATCCTGGCAGCAGGAGAACCGCTGACTTTTGCCGGTTTGAATATCGTCGGATTAACCCGTAGAGGATTTGCAAAGGAGACATTAACACAATTAAAAAAAACATATAAAATCGTATACCGATCCAAACTAAATGTATCTCAGGCGATTACCAGAATAAAGGAAGATGTTGATCTATTACCCGAAGTGAAAAATGTGATCGAATTTATCGAGAAATCACAACGGGGTATCATTAAATAAATGCGTGAGATTCGCTTCTTTGCCAGCATTGAATTTCGGAATACTGGCTTGAACGAGGTTTAAAATGATGAAAAACAGTAGTTGGAGATTTCTGAACACCGGTTATCACGACGCATTTATGAACATGGCTATCGATGAAGTTCTAAGCCAGAAAAGCGTAATCAAGGATAATAAGCCGGTTTTTCGAATATACGCTTGGCGACCTTATGCAATTTCAATCGGCTATAATCAGAACGAAAATGACATCGATCTGGAGAAATGCGATAAGGATAACATCGATGTCGTTCGACGACCAACAGGCGGACGAGCGATCTTTCATGCGGAAGAAGTTACGTATAGTGTGATGTTACCATCAAGTTCTCCTTTGTTTGCTAAAGATACGTTAACGCTTTATAATATCATCAGCGAAGGATTGGTAGAAGGTTTGCAAATGGTGGGAATTAAAGCCGAACTAGTGAAAAGAGCCACCGATACACCGCTGACCATGAATACCAATATTCCCTGTTTCTCGAGTGCGGCAAAATACGAGATCGCAGCACAGAACAAAAAGCTCGTTGGCAGCGCACAAAGGCGA
Source organism: Candidatus Zhuqueibacterota bacterium (assembly GCA_014729735.1). Classification (GTDB taxonomy): domain Bacteria; phylum Zhuqueibacterota; class Zhuqueibacteria; order Thermofontimicrobiales; family Thiofontviventaceae; genus Mariaggregatimicrobium. Next base: position 3,778 of record WJJN01000656.1, on the reverse strand, counting down.
TACCAACATTCGGTACTCCAGCACGGCTCTATCCTGGTTGGCAAGGAGCATCTCCGGTTGGGAGAATATATCGTAAAATTAAAAGGAAAAAATGTCGATATATTTCGGAAGTTTATGGAGCATAAAACAATTTCAATTTCCGAGATCACGAAAACCGTAAAAAAATATGAAGAAATTATATGGGGAATAAAACATGGATTTCAACAAAAACTTGGAATTCAGTTTTTAGAAGGTCAATTAACTCCTCCTGAAATCCAGGAGGCTAAAAAATTAACAGATAAATATAAAAAGATTTGGAGGAAAAAAGATGATTAAGAAAATACTGTTGCCTCTGATAAGCATTGCAGTACTATTTGCAATGGCGGATATTTCCTCTGCCCAGGGAGATATCAATTTTAAATTGGGAGACTATTACGCACCGGATGATGCTTCCTCGAAAACAAAATCACAAAACCTGGAAGATGCCGTTGAGCCGATTATGGACATGTTCGGTTTTCTCGCCGGTGGTGGCTTGTACAATTCAGGCGATGTTCATGGATTTATGGGCTTTGATGTTGGCATTAAACTCAATGCAATGCGGGTGACCGACGATCAAAAGCCGCCGTTTCCGGAACTCGAGTATGAATTGCGGGGCGGACCGCTGCAAGGCGAATCTGTCGTACCGCTGCCGATGATTCATGCCGGCGTGGGTTTGTTTGGTAATGTGGAAGTTATGGGACGTTTTTTAACGTTCCCAATGGGACAGGGTGATACCGAAGGAAACGTTACTCTGATCGGTTTGGGTGCGAAATACGGAATCTTGCAAAATTTCGCGCTGCCCAAAGTCGCAGTTGTTGCTGCATATCATTATCTGATTATGCCGGAAGATTTCGATTTTGGCAATGTCAATAATCTCAGCGCGGCGTTGGTTGTCAGTAAAGGATTGCCGTTTATTTCTTTTTATGCCGGTGCTGGTGTCGACTATACGAATCTGACTGTGGAAATTCCTCCGCCGATCGACATTAACGAATCCTTTAATAAAGCAAATTTCAAAGGAAATGTTGGTGTGAAAATCACGCCGTTTCCGCTATTGTTTATTAATATCGATTACAATTTCGGCGTTGCCCAGGGCGTAAGTGCAGGTGCCGGTATTAATTTCAGATAAGAAAGATATCGTTATCGTTCCCTTTTGAAAATAGAACATTATAACGGTAAAAGAAATTTTCAGATAGATATTTTGAATAAACGAAAAGCAGTATCCTCTGCGATATTTTCAGGCAGCAGGATACTGCTTGTATCGTTTATAAAGGAATTATCCGTCCGAAGGGCGAAAGCTTTCGTTTTGGCAAATCGTGAAAAAAGCTCAATCTGATCTAATTTAAAGCTTGTTGGATTAACTTGTCTCGCAAGAGCCAACTGAAAACAGCTCTCCGGGCTATTTTCAGATGTCCCTCCGGGACTATTTATTAATATATGATATTTTTGTTGTTACAGGAGAAGAAATAATGATTACAATTTTAGCATTTATTTTTGTTTTAGGTGTATTGGTGTTCATACATGAATTTGGTCATTTTATTATGGCAAAGATTGTTGGCATTCGTGTTGAAAGATTTTCGCTGGGATTTCCGCCCAGAATGTTCGGCAAAAAAATCGGTGAAACGGATTATTGCATATCATGGGTTCCCATTGGCGGATATGTAAAACTCTCCGGCATGATCGATGAGAGCATGGAAAAAAATTCCGTTAAAGGTGAGCCGTGGGAATTTATGTCAAAACCGGTATACCAGAGATTTCTGGTCATTTTTGCCGGACCCATGATGAATATTTTACTGGCGCTGTTTATTTTCAGTATGTCCACATACCTGACAGGTTTGAATGAACCGTTGGGAACGACTGTGGGTACTGTGAAGCAAGGATCTTTTGTAGAGCAGGCAGGATTCCAAAAAGGCGATCAAATCGTATCGGTGAATGATAAGCCGGTCGAAACATGGATGCAGGTAGAAGAGCTCAGCGAAGGAAATGATCAAGTCAATGTAACGTGGAAAAGGAATGGAGAGACATTTTCAGGCTCTTTCAGCCCTGTGGTTTTTGATAGTGTCCAACAATCACTGCCACCCGTCGTGGGTGATGTCATCAACGATTATCCGGCGAGCAAAGTCGGGATTGAAAAAGGGGACCTCATCGTCAGCGTAAAAGGTCAGCCGATCAATACCTGGAACGATTTGACAGATGTTATCCACGATATTCCTGATCAGCAGGTTACCATTCAGTGGGAGAGGAATGGCGAAATACTGAGCTCGGAAATCACACCTGTTCCGGAGCCGACGGACGGAACGGGCAGGATTGGTATCAGTTTTTTGACGGTATCCCGGGATGTCGGGCTGTTTTACTCATTTTATATGGGAACCCAGTATTCGATCAATCTTACCAGATTGGTGTACCGGTCTCTGAAATCGGTCATTTCCGGACGGGAATCATTTAAGAACGCGTTCGGCGGACCGATTGTCATTGCGAAAATGGCTGGTGAGAGCGCCCGCTCCGGCGCCGGAAATTTATTCATTTTCATGGCATTTCTCAGCTTGAATTTAGGATTTTTGAATCTGCTGCCGATCCCGGTCCTCGATGGCGGTCATCTTGTATTCATTTTCATCGAGGCAATTATCAGAAGACCGGTTCCGGATAAAACAAAAATCGTTGTTCAGCAAATCGGAATGGCGTTGTTGCTGGCGTTCATGGTTTTTGTGATCATTAACGACATTCGGCGGATTTGGTAGTGCATATCCTCGCATTGGATTGTGTATATTCAATAATGCTAATAAATTATCCCTTGACAATTGAATGAATTTTTATTATCTTTATGGGGCATAACAATTGGGGAAAATATTATAATGAATTAAATACGATTTATAGTTTTTTATTATGGTAAATTCGATATTATTCATAATATTATTTTGCCCGATCCTTGATAATGATAACTTAAATAAATGAGGGTAAAAATATATGAAATTTGCAGACAGCATGTCCCGGCTGGGCACTGAAACAGCATTCAAAGTACTGGCAAAAGCAAAAGCACTGGAAGCAAAGGGAAAAGATGTCATTCATTTAGAAATCGGTGAACCGGATTTTGACACACCGGAAAATATTGTAGAAGCGACCATCAAAGCATTGCGGGATGGACACACGCATTATTCGCCAGCACCGGGAATTCCCGAACTTCGAAAAGCGATTGCCGAAGATGCGTCTAAACGACGAGGTCTCGAAATTGATCCGTCCCGGGTTGTGGTTACACCCGGTGCAAAACCAATCATGTTTTTTTCATTGCTCGCGCTCATCAATCCCGAAGATGAGGTGATGTACCCGAATCCGGGATTTCCTATTTATGAATCTGTCATTAATTTTATTGGCGCCAAATCTGTTCCATACCCGCTGCGGGAAGAAAAAGAATTTAGCTTTAATGTAGATGAATTTCTTTCTCTGGTGACTGATAAAACCAAATTAATCATTTTAAATACCCCTCAGAATCCGACCGGAGGTATTCTCACGAGGAGCGATCTTGAAAAGGTCGCTGAAATCGCGAAGCAAAAAGGAATCATTATCTTATCCGACGAAGTCTACCTGAATACCATTTACGAAGGCGAGCACTTCAGCATCGCATCCCTACCAGGAATGCAGGAACAGACCATCATCCTCGACGGTCTTTCCAAAACATATGCCATGACAGGCTGGCGATTGGGATATGGGATCATGAACGAGGAGCTGGCATCGAAGGTAGAGCAATTACAGATAAACAGCAATTCCT
>WJJN01000655.1 GCA_014729735.1 Candidatus Zhuqueibacterota bacterium | reverse complement strand
TTGCACTGCGACGCATAAAGGCTTCGCACTCCGACTCTTTGGATATTTAAGAATTCATTGGTATTACCTTATATCATTTACATTAATTTTTCCTGTTGATAGAAGATAATAGAAGTCCGGTAATATACATGCAAAATCTAATCTTCTCATTAAATACAGTCGCCCCGGTATTCATGATCGTATTCGTCGGCTACTTTTTGAAGAAATTCGGGCGGATCAATGATAACTTCGTCGCGGTCTCTTCCCGTGTCGTATTCAACGTCGCTTTGCCATGCCTGGTATTCGTCAAATTAGCCACGACCGATTTTACACGAGCTTTTAAGCCGGAATTGATCGTTCTTGCGTATCTCGGAACGTTTTTCATTTTCATCATGTCCTGGGCACTGGCGCTATTCCTGTCAAAGGAAGGCAGGGATCAGGGAGCGTTTATACAGGCGAGCGTGCGCAGCAATTATGCGATCGTGGGCTTCGCGATCATCGCTGCCATGTTCGGCGACGACGCGCTGAGCAATGCATCGATTCTGCTGGCATTCATCATGCCGATATACAACGCCCTCGCAGTCATTGCGCTGACAGTCCCTTTGCAGCGGGAAAAGCAGGTGGGCGTTTTGCGAACTATTATCGAGATTTTCAAGAACCCGCTCATCATCGCAGTCTTCGTGGCGCTGCCTTTTTCCATATTTGAAATTCATTTGTCGTTGTTTATTTTCAATTCTCTGAACTATCTGGCGTCGTTGTCGTTACCATTGGCGCTGCTGGGCATCGGCGCATCGCTGAATTTCGAAAGCATCAAAAAAGATTCCCGGCTGGCGATCATCGCCACGACGATCAAAATTATCATCACGCCGCTGCTGCTGGTTTTTATCGCCGTCAAAATGGGCATCGCCGGGCAGGATCTGGGAATTCTGTTCGTACTCTTCGCCTGTCCCACCGCAATCGCCACCTTCGTCATGGCAGAAGCCATGGGCGCCAACGGCGAGCTCACCGGAAACATCATCGTCATGTCCACCCTCGGCTCCGTCGGCACCATTTCCATCGGCATTTTCATCCTCAAATCCCTCGGATTGATTTAGTTATGGAGTGCAGCGAGTGCCTCGCTGCGTGCAGCCCTCTTTTGGCTGCATTATTTTAGCAGCATTGAACCAGAGGGCTGTATCAAAAGTCATTTTTTGGTGTCATTCCTGCGAATGCAGGAATCTCCTAACCTTTTGATAATTGGGGGATTCCGGGACAAGCCCGGAATTACATCGAATGAGAAAATCGGACTTTTGATACAGTCCGCTATTATGGAAAACGAAAATTCCTACACTCGTTTCAGCTAAACCGCTGAAGCGGTTAATATTGCGCCGGGGGACACTAAACCACCATGTTAAAACATGGTGCTCGTTCAAGAACGCTCCGGAGTGCAGCGCCTTTCATGCGCTGCATGCAGCCGTCTTTTGGCTGCATATTTTTCCGGAATTGAACCAGCACCACAATTCATTGTGGTGATTTTATGGAAAACGAAAATTCCTACAACCGCTTCAGCGGTATTAAAAATCAAATAAAGGAAACTGCGAAAAAGGTTAAACCGCTGAAGCGGTTAATATTGCGCCGGGGGACACTAAACCACCATGTTAAAACATGGTGCTCGTTCAAGAGCGTTATGGAGTGCAGCGAGTGTCTCGCTGCATGCAGCCGTCTTTTGGCTGCATTAAAAAATATTTTCTCTGCGATCCTTTGCGTCCTCCGCGTCCCTGCGTTTTAATTATTAAACGCAAAGCCGCAAAGAGCGCAGAGTTCCGCAGAGGATTTTTGAGAAAAAATTGGAAACCGCTGAAGCGGTTAATATTACGTCGGGGGGGACATTAAAACACCATGTTAAAACATGGTGCTCGTTCAAGAGCGCTCCGGAGTGCAGCGCCTTTCATGCGCTACATGAGAGATATACGAAGAAAACGAAAAACGATGATTGATCAAAATTTCGGCATACGCACCTGCCCAAATTCCCCCTTTGAAGGGGGACGGTTTCGCCATCGGCGAAACCCGGGGGATGTTCGCACGCTAATCCGGCACCGTAAACATATAACCCGCACTGCGCACGCTGATAATAAATCTCGGCTGGCTCGGATCCGGCTCGAAATATTTGCGCAACCGGGCAATGAAATTATCCACTGTCCGGGTTTCCACTTCGGAGGAAACATGCCACACATTTTCCAGCAGCTCCTTCCGGGAAACAATCGCATCCCGGTGATCGATCAAATAGCGCATTACCAATGCTTCGCGATTCGTGAGCTGAAAATCCGAGCTCGGTGTTTTCGCCGACAGATCGGCAAAATTGATTTCATTTTCACCGAAATGAAACACCGGCTGCTCGTCCGAGATTTCCCGGTACCACTGCTTTCGCTTCAGCATATTCCGAATGCGCGCCAACAGCTCTTCCAGATGAAACGGCTTGCTCAGATAATCGTCCGCACCGAGCTCCAGCCCGCGCACCCGGTCGTTTACGCCGGAGCGGGCAGTCAGCATCAAAATCGGGAGCAGAGGTGACTTCTCCCGGATGGATTTCGCAATCTCAAAACCATCGATATAGGGCAGCATGATATCCAGAATAATCAAATCGTAATCGTTTTCATTGTATAGCTCAAGGGCTTCTTTTCCATCCTTTGCTATAGCTACCGTATATCCTTCTTCTGCCAAATTAAATTCAAGTCCCTGAGCCAGAGACGCCTCGTCTTCGACGATCAATATTTTACACATCTTCCTTCTCTCTCTTTGTGGCGATTTTCAATAAATGATTTATATATCGCTTCTTCGATGTTCGATAAATCGGCAACTCGATTTTGAATTTGCTGCCTTTGTTCAATCCGTCGCTGGATACCGACACTTTCCCGCCGTGGTATCTGACAATCTCTTTCACCCAGTACAAACCAAGCCCCGTACCCTTGACGTTTGGAATTTCCTTATGATAAATCCGCTGAAATTTCCTGAACACTTTCTTCTGTGCTTTTTTGGACATCCCGATACCGGTGTCACAAAATTCGATGTACACCTTTTTCGGCGAAGAGTACATCCTTATATTGATTTGTACCTGATCTGTTGAATATTTAATCGCATTATCAATCAGATTATTGAACACAATCCGCAACGCATCGCGGTCGAGAACGCACTGGCGGTTGACATCGCCATTTAATATGATCGAGTTGCCGGGAATTTTGAACTGATCGAATGCATCTTCGATATAGGACTCAATTACTGGTTGGATCGAGTACACGCGAAAATCATAAGCAATCTTCTTCTGCTCGAGCCGCGAAATATCGAGAATCGAATTAATAAGTCCCTTCAATCTGCTTGCATCCCGCATCATCAAATCCAGAAATTCGATCTGCTTATCCCGGGGCACATCCCGTTTTTTCATTGTTTCAAGATACAGTTGAATGGCAGCCAGCGGAGATTTCAACTCGTGCGTCACATTTGAGATAAAATTATCATACAGCTTGTTCAAATTCTTCTGTTTGTTATGATTGATGAAAATGAAATAAATCCCGAACAAAATCGCCACCAGCAGCACCAGCCCGACGACGAAAGTGATGATATTCGCACTTTGTGAAAAGATTTTGATCGGCAGTCGGTTTTCCAGCATCTCAAAAACAATATTGTTTGAAATAAACCAGTAGATCCACAAACCCAACAGCGAAAGCCAGGCAATTTGCGCCAGTACCAGCACAAAAATCGGATGGAAGATTATCTTCAATTTTCGCATGATAATTTTTACACTACTTTTACAAACAGGTTCAAAAAAAATGCTTATATTGAATTTAACAAATTTTGATTAATAACAAAGGGAAAATTTCAGGATGCTGGAAATTTACCAAATTTGCTCAAAGCTTGAACGAAAACAGTGATAATGTCATTCCGAATACGCCGTCTTTTTGGCGCATGAAGGATCTCATATCACGAAACTTAAAGAAGACTCAAGCCCGGTGGTATGAGATTCCCTTCGACCAGGCTCAGGACAGGCTTCGTTCCCGGGCTTACCGAAGGGATCCTCAAATGACAATTTTTAGAGTTTTCGTTCAGGCACTAATTAATTTGCGCAAATGATAAACTATGAAAATCGTAACATTCACTAATCGATCAAAAAGGAGATCCCCATGAACATTTTACTTGTTTACCCGGAAACGCCCAATACTTTCTGGAGCTTTAAAGGCGCACTGAAATTCATATCCAAGAAATCATCCGAACCGCCGCTGGGACTGCTTACAGTCGCCGCGATGCTGCCGGATGATTGGCAGAAGAAACTCGTGGATTTAAATGTGACCGATTTAAAAGACGATGATTTGGAATGGGCAGATTATGTGTTTCTGTCCGGAATGAATGTGCATACCAACTCAATGAAAGAAGTGATTCGCCGCTCCAATGACATAGGCGTGAAAGTCGTTGCCGGCGGTCCTATGGCAACCAGCGATCCGCAGGAATTTTCCGGCGTGGATCATTTCATTTTAAATGAAGCCGAAATCACCCTGCCGCAATTCCTCGACGATCTGAAGATCGGGAACCCAAAGCATGTCTATCGAACCGATCAATTTCCGGACATCACACAGTCACCGACTCCAATGTGGCATTTGCTGAATTTGAAAAAATATGCCAATCTCGGCATTCAATATTCCCGCGG
>WJJN01000654.1 GCA_014729735.1 Candidatus Zhuqueibacterota bacterium | reverse complement strand
GTGGATGTCGTATATGATAATGATCCGCCAGACCCGGATTACAAGCAAAAACTGGATTTTTCAAATACTCTGGCATTCGAAGATTTCAATATCATTACGGATCCGATGATCTATGAATTTTCTGATATCGATATTCCTTCAAGCGATTCGCCGAGACTCAGGGATCCTGAATCCGATTATTTCACATTATTTGAGTTTTCTGCAAAATACGATCCTGTACCTACAATGTTAACTCAGAATCATGTTTCTGTGGTGAAAGGATTTATGGGGCAGACAACCGGTTTCAGAAAAAGCAAAATAAAGAAGTCTATAATTATCATGGGCGAAGCAGAAGGAACGGAGCAGGTGAAATATCTTCATGGGAATTTAGGCAGAGGAACGTTTACGTTCTACGGCGGGCACGATCCCGAAGATTATCAACATTTTGTGGGAGATCCGCCGACGCAGCTATCGCTGCATAAAAATTCACCAGGTTATCGCTTGATTTTAAACAATGTTTTATTCCCGGCAGCTAAAAAAAAGATAAGGAAAACATAATGTCAAAACAGGAGAGTTTTTCAGTAAAGACACACTCTACGATCGATTTCATCAAAATCGATTCTCAGATACAAAAAATCGTATCAGACAGCGGAGTAAAAGATGGCGCGTGCATAATTTTCGTTCCGCACACGACAGCCGGCGTAACTATAAACGAAGGGGCTGATCCCGATGTAATGCGAGACATCGAGAAAGAATTGAATAAAATCGTTCCGTTTCAGGATAATTATTCTCATGCCGAAGGTAATTCCGCGGCGCATATTAAATCGAGTTTGGTAGGTACGTCGGAAATGGTTATCATTGAAAAAGGCTCTCTAAAATTAGGGACGTGGCAGCGAGTTTATTTTTGTGAGTTCGATGGTCCCCGGAACAGAACGGTATGGGTCAGAATTATATGATTATTTTGTCATATTTTATTTAAACTTCTTTGGGTTTTGTCGATAAATAGTTATTAGCGGTGGTGAATTCGGTCCTACAGGGAATATCTACAATGACCTGCACAAGATTCAAACCAGTCGCAATGTTTCAAAATAAGACAATAATTAAATTTGAGTCAAGTATTTTATATAAAAATACCTTTGAAATATCCATTTTAAGGGATATATTTGCTTGTGAAGTGAATATTGATTCCGGCATGATTTTTGAAAATATCTAATTGATATTTATTAATATCCGACAAGATTAAAACTAATGATCGAATTTACTCCACTTGCTTTTCTCCATTGATTTAGTTTTAGACAATTCAATCCATTATACAAATCACAAATAATGTTTCGAGTTTAATCCGAAATGGATTGAAATTATTTAACATTATAAAAACCGTTACGAAGCTGTTATCTTTGAGGACTACTATGAATTTGAATAAAAAGGCGATCTTTTTATTTGGGGGACTGCTAATTATTATATGGAGTAACTTTACCCTGGCAGGTAACCTGTCATCCATTACTGTCAATCCTCGCGATCCGGCGGCTGGAGAAGAAAGTTTTTATGACTTTGTGTTTACCACCTCGGATACGGGAAACGGAACAGATGCAGGTATCCCCGAAGATGGTAAAATACTTTTAACGTTTCCGGTTGGGTTCGATATTTCTCCGGCTGAAATTGCCACATTATCATTTTCAGGAGGTACGGCAGGTGGATTTAATTCTATCGGAAAATCTGGTAATACGATTACATTGGAGCGCGATTCCACGGGAAGTGCCATCAGTGGGAATACTCAGGTAACAATCACAGTTGCAAATATAGAAAATAATCAAACTGCTTCCAATTATACTGTATCCATCGAGACTCAAAAAAATGATGGCACAACTATAGATACCGGGACCTCTTCCCCATTTAGCATTTCTCATGCAGAATTAGATCATTTAAGTTTCGGCACGGTTTCAAATCAAATAGCAGGAACGCCTTTCACCCTCACAATCAGCGCGTTGGATGCCTATAATAATATAGTAACAAGTTTCACATCATCGGGAACGCTTAGTGATCGCACCGGAACGATTTCGCCAACTTCGACGAATAACTTTATTGCAGGAGAGTGGACCGGAAATGTCACGATATCAAGCACATACAACAACAATACGATCACTGTGACGGCTGGCGGTGATGCCGGAACATCGAATTCATTTGATGTATTACCCGGCTCAATCGATCGCTTCCAATTTTCTTCGATATCCAGTCCTAAAACCGCTGGAACTGCATTCAACATCACAATAACCGCATATGATGCAAATAATAATATCGTGACAAATTTTACAGATCCGGTGTCGTTAAGCGATAATACCGGCACGATTCAACCAACAGCTACCGGGTCGTTTAGCTCAGGGCAATGGTCAGGGAATGTTACCATCACTAAAAAGCAGACTGATGTTCGAATCACCGCTACAAACAATGGTTCCAGTGGTCAATCGAATAATTTTAATGTCAGGGCTGCTGCTCTGGATCATTATTTAATTTCCAATATTTCAAATCAAACAGCGGGAATACCTTTTACTATTACTGTCCGGGCGCAGGACATATATAATAACACGGTAGATGATTTTTCCGGAACTGTGGATATTTCGGATTTAACAGGAGGCGTAACACCTACCACGAGCGGCAATTTTTCTGGTGGTCTTTGGTCCGGAGATGTCACAATTAACGAGGCATTTACCAATAATATAATCACCGTTACGCGGTCATCCGGAGGTGCTCAAAGTGGTAGCTCGAACGGATTTAATGTCAGTGCAGGCACGTTGGATCATTTTGATTTCGCTGCGATTTCAACGCAAACAGCAGGTGCCGGATTTGGCATTACGATTACGGCAAAGGATGCGAGTAACAATACAATAACTTCGTTTACCGAAACAGCAAACCTCAGTGATGAAACAGGAACCATCTCGCCATCAGTGACAGGAGCCTTTGTGAATGGCGTGTGGTCAGGAACGGTGACGATCACAGAAACGAGATCCGG
>WJJN01000095.1 GCA_014729735.1 Candidatus Zhuqueibacterota bacterium | reverse complement strand
CCATCCACCTGCCGTGCATCGTAATGATACGCCATAATGCGACCGTCTGCAGCAGCGACGATGATCTCTGCGAAACCATCATCGTCCAGATCAGCAATGACCGGCTCCGGATACGCACTGCCGGTTTGTTCCCGCTCGATCGTGATCGGAAAATTATCCACCAGAGAGCCGTTATAATTGAATGCATACAATTTACCGTCGCTGGAAACCACTGTTTCCAGCAGTCCGTCATTGTCCAGATCTGCGAGCACCGGATTCGAAAGTTTATCATTTAGTGACTTGTTTGTAAAACCGGGCAATTCATTGCCGTCAAAATCAAAACCGCGGATCGCACCGTTTGCTGCGGTGACGATTATTTCCAATACCCCGTCTCTGTTTATATCCGCAATTGCCGGATAGTTCATATTCACGTCTCCGGCTTTGTTCCATTCGGTCGTGCCGGAACTACTCAACAGCGCGATATCTCCGGCTGCAGATGTCACGACGATTTTCCCGGCAGCCGTCGCCAGCCCGTTGATCTGTCCTGCTGAAACGCTGGTTTTCCACAGCAGATCGCCGGTGCTGTTTATGAGCGCAACGTCTCCGTTCGCCAAACCAACGGCGATCACATTTTCATTATTTCTTGTAAAAATCATCGGACTCGTTGAAATCGCATTCTGCACATCGGTTTGGAAAAGCTCGTCCGCTCGTCCATTTCCATCATCGTCATTTTCAGTAAATACATAAACAACACCGTTCTCAGCGCCGATTACCACATCAAGATCGCCGTCACTATCGAGGTCTCCGAGTGCGGCACTGTTCTCGGTCGCTGCATCGATTTCAGCGTAAACCGCAAGAGAAAATTTCCGAGCTTTATTATTCAATCCGGTCACTGTCAAAGAGTCAGAATTTTCAATGACTTTCGAACCATTAGCGTTCCATGCAAAAACCCGTCCATCTTTCGCAGTTGTCACAATTTCCAACTCGCTGTCCGCATCAATGTTCCCTGTGAGCAGAGACAGGTTTTCAATTTCAGCACCTGTCTTTTTCGGGAAACCAGTCTGGTAAATATCCAGCGAAACTGTGAATGTCATAATCGAGTCGAGTCCGCTGAATTGTGTGAGATAAATGTGGCTGTTCGCCAGGGAATACGCTCTGCTATCGGGCATTGTATGCGGTGTAAACTCGACGATCGATGTATCGTTTGCAAATGTATAGGATTCATTTTCATTCCACCACAAATCATATTCTGTGCCGGCTTCGTAGCCTGTGAAACCGAAGAAGTTGAAAAAATGTCCGATGTCTTGCGCACCATCCGCTTCTTCCACATCAACCCCGCGATGATCCATATTCGCGTTGACACGATTTTCACTATAGTACTGTTCAATTACATTTTCGTCAATGTGCCATATTAGTAGACCCGATCCCGGCAACCCGAAATCATACTCTTCCACCTCGGTGATCACATCGATATCCTCTATTCCGCCGGGTGTGGATATGTTTCCGTCTTCCTTGAACTCGAGGCGCACCCCCTGCGCATCGTACCCGATGGTGGTGTTGCGATCCGTCAATACATGGCGCTGCCGGTTTTCGATGAGAAAATACTCGCTGGCATTAATCGGTACTTTGTATATTTTATTCGGATTCTTCGCCAATGCAGCAGCGACTTCAACCGTACCGCTGGTAACTTCGACAGGTGTTTCCCAGCCCAGAAAAATCTTGCTCCATGCGCTGGGCTGTGCCGGTAATAAGCCGTTAAAATTGGACGATCCCTGATCCATCATTCCGAATACGCCAATGCCGGGTCGCCCGTTATCCGAATTGTAAAGGTTCGGCAGCCCGATCTGGTGTCCGAACATCAGCACCGCGGTTCCCAGCAATCCGATATCATAACCCATCTGGTTTTGAGTTTCCGGTAAAATAATTCCTTCACGTACGGCTTTTTTCTTCACTTCGATCCCCTCGAAATCCGCATCCTCTTTGCCGATGGTTCTCATTAAATCCTGATAATTTAGAAACACAGACGGAATATCGTGCGGCGTTGTATCCAGATCAAAGGCATATTCCGCGCCGACTCCCGGATGGAAAACGATGTAAGCATCATATTTCGAAAAATCGATGTCATCATCCGTATCCGCGGCGACCAGTGCATCTCGTAACAGTTCTGCCAGTCGTTGGTCCAACACATCTTCCGTGGTGTCCGGATTGTAATATTTCATCTGCTGAGGCAATTGATACGCAGCTTCTTCCGATAGCGGATAGACTTCACCCACTAAAATCAGTTTCCCGCGGGAAACATTTTCAAAATAGTTTTTCATTGCAAGTAATTGATTTTGAAAGTAGGTGCGATTATGTGGCGGAGGATTGATGAAATAACTGGATTCACTGGAAAGATCGAACTTGCCATTGCCGGAGGTTTCGCGGTCATTATCTTCCTGAAACTCAGCCCGCACGGCAAGAATCCGGAGCGTATCCGGCTGTTCCTGATCGGCTTCAGAGAATGTTGGTGCGGATCGAAAATCATAATTTGCAGTGGAAACAAGCCGTTGCTCTGAAATTCCTGTAGCCCGAAATTTGGGACGAAGTTTGCGATTCTCAGCAGAAGCAGTTGTTACAGCGAAGGTGTAAATAAGCATCAAGCATACAAAAAGAGTATTCTTTCTCATAGTGGCTATTTCAAATTGAGAGTTATTGTTTTGGTTATCTATCACAAATTCTGAGAAAAATGCATCAGATACTATTCAACTTGCAGAATGGAAAAAAGTTTTGTATTAACAATAAAAAGGACAAAGATTCGCTTATTTAACGTTCCTTTGTCCTTTTTTTTTATCTAAAATTGATTATTGCAACATTTTTTCAATTAGAAACCAATAGTCAATGAAAAACGCATTGTGTCTGAAAGCGGATGTCCTTCGCCCGCGGACACATAGCCGAAATCAAAGCCATAAAGTGAGTATTTCAAACCGGCGCCAAAAGTGGTATATTTCACTTTGCCCATTTCATCGTAATAGTAACCGGCACGGAGCGCGATTAAGTCGCTATACCAGTACTCGGCGCCAAATCCGAAAATCATTTTCTTAATTTCCGTACTGAAGTCATCATCGTACCAGGAAGTAATAAGTGCTTCATAGAAAGGGTCTGCTTGCTCACCGTCGCCATTCGGGGTGACGAGCAGTTTATTCATATCAGCCGCGACTGTCAATTTATTATATTTTTGATCAACCAGCTTGTAAGCAAATCCGGTTTTCAAATTGGTTGGCAATGGATCAGCCTGTGCCACATCAATGTAGGAAATTTTGGGACCCATGTTCGAAATGTTCATTCCCCAGGATAGTCTTTTATTCAGGAATGGAAATTTATAGAGTAAACCAACGTCAAAGGCGAATGCGTTTCCTTTACCGCTGCCTCGCTCCGCTCCCTGTCCCTGCGGCGCGAGATTACTGCGGATGTACCGTAAGTTGATTCCTACCGCAAAATTTTCCGTGACAGTGGTTCCGTAACTGCCGGTGAACGCGATGTCATAGCTGGAAAACTTGCCCAGCGGTTCCGGGCTGTCTTCGCCGGTGATTGTCTGCTCACCCATGTTCAGAAAAGTAATGTTACCACCAACTGTTCCGACCCCCTCGATGTCTTGCCTGTACGCAAAGAAATCATAATACATATCTCCTGCGAACTGCGGCAGCCAGTTGGCGTGCATAATCGTAATTTCTCTGCCGTATTGCCAGGCTAATCCTGCGGGATTCCAGTAAATTGCAGTTGCATCATCAGCAACTGCGACAAATGCTTCTCCCATACCCGATGCTCTTGCTCCCGGTGAAATCATCAAAAACAGTACCGCTGCTTCGCTCACTGCAAAAGATTTTTCGGCAACTCCGCCGATAAAGGCTAAAACCAATAATAAAACCAATGCCTTTTTCATGCTGACACTCCTTAAAATTTCTTGCTAAATGAAAATTTTTTACATCCACGCACTATTTGGTTTTATTCGAATTAAATGCGATTACCGGATTGATCGATTTGAATGATAACGTAAGAATAAAACCGTAACTTATTATCGGTATAATCAATTATGTTCTTTATTCAAATAAAACGTATTAATAAAACTCCGCCGTCTGGCAAAAGTTCCTTACTTTTATTTGGCGATCAGATCATTATAAAGAACGCAGTGCAGCGATAAATTGATCCATTTCCTCTCTGGTTCTTTTTTCCGTTGTTGCAATGAGCAAACAATCCTTCAGGTCATAATCAAATTTTGTAAAGCTTATACCTGGTTGTATGTTTTGGGAGATCATCCGCTGGATTATTTTGTCTGGATCCATTGGAGTACGGACAACGAATTCTTTGAAAAAAGGCTTCTGAAATTTTAATTCAAATCCGTCTAATTTACTGATTTCATCTGCCAGATAGTGACTGTTATTCAAACAAACCGTTGCCACCCGCTCGAGACCATTCCGTCCCATCAAAGCCAAATAGACGGTAGCTGCCAGCGCATTCAATGCCTGGTTGGTACAAATATTGGAAGTTGCTTTTTCACGACGAATATGCTGCTCCCGCGCCTGAAATGTCAGTACAAATCCTCTCCGGTTTTTAGTATCAACGGTTTCGCCCACAATCCTTCCAGGCATTTTCCTCAGAAATTTTTCTTTTGCAGTGAAAATCCCGAGATACGGACCACCATAATTCAGCGAATTTCCCAGCGCCTGTCCTTCGCCGGTAGCAATATCCGCATCGTAGGCACCCGGCGGATCGAGCAGCGCCAGCGAAATCGGATCGTTCGACGTGATGAACAACGCTCCTTTTTCATGAGCCATCTCAGCGATTTCTTGCATCTCTTCAAGATACCCGAAAAAATTCGGATGCTGAATTAATACCGCAGCGGTTTGCTCGTCTATTTTTCGATTTAACTCGTCCATATTCGTCGTGCCACCGTCATGATCGACTAATTCCAGCCGGACATCCTGCCCACTGGTGTAAGTTTCAATGACGCGGCGATACAACGGATTTATTGTTTTGGATACGATTATTTTATTTCGCTTGGGAGATGTCAGCGCCATCAGGGCGGCTTCTGCCAGCGCCGAGCTTCCATCGTACATCGAAGCGTTGGCGATATCCATTGCAGTCAGCTCGGCAATCATGCTCTGGTATTCATAAGTCGCCTGCAACGTTCCCTGGCTTACTTCGGGTTGATAGGGGGTGTAAGCAGTATAAAACTCTGATCTTGAAATCACGTGATCAATGGCAGCCGGAATGTAATGATCGTACGCTCCTCCGCCTAAGAATGAAGTATAGTCATTGCATCCCGTATTTTCCCGGACCAGTTTATGAAACGAAGAAGCGATCTCCATCTCGGAAACCGGTTCCGGCAATTCCATTTTTCCCTTGAATCTTAAATCTTTCGGGATATTCGAAATCAACTCTTCAACGTTCTGAACCCCAATCGCAGCCAACATTTCCTTTCTTTCATCGTCCGTATTGGGAATAAATGGCATAAATGCTCCTAACTTATCTTGTCTTTATATTGTTCAGCAGAGAGTAAAGAATCTAATTCCGATTTATCAGAAAGTTTGATCTTGATCATCCAGCCATCGCCATACGGATCCTGATTGATTAACTCCGGTTTATCTTCAAGAGCAGAATTGACTTCGACAACCGTGCCTGAAACCGGGGCAAAAAGATCGGACACCGCTTTCACCGCTTCAATTGATCCAAACGGTTCCATGCGATTTGTTTCCGAACCACTTTCCGGTAACTCGATAAATACGATATCACCTAATTCTTCCTGAGCATAGTCGGTAATTCCAACCTTAACAGTGTCGCCTTCGACACCAATCCACTCATGCTCCTCAGTATAATGAAGATCTTTCGGTATGTTCATGTTACTCTCCTTACTTTTTGTTTGTTTATTTGAAATATCAATTAATTTTGCTACTTCATTCGACTCTCCGGGTTATTTCAAAGGAAGCAGAAAATCCCCCTTTGAAGTGGGACGGAAGTGTACCAAAAGTCCGATTTTCTCATTTGATGTCATTCCGGGCTTGTCCCGGAATCTCCTAATTATCAAAAGTAAGGAGATTCCTGCATTCGCAGGAATGACACCCAAAAATGACTTTTGATACAGTTCCAAGGGAATGTTCGCGTTCCTGGCTAATTACAATTTCTCCATAAACCTCTCAATAAACTTCGTATCAAATTCCCCCCGTTGGAAATCAGGATCGCGCAGCACTTTCAAATGGAACGGGATCGTCGTTTTGATGCCCTCTATGACAAATTCTTCCAGGCTGCGGATCATGCGAACGATGGCTTCTGTCCGATCCTTCCCATGCGTAATTACTTTAGCGATTAGTGAATCATAGAAGGGCGGGATCTGATACTGGGCATAGCCATGAGTATCTACGCGCACCCCGGGTCCTCCGGGTGTATGAAAAATTTCCATTCTTCCTGGATTGGGACGAAAGCCCTTATCCGGATCCTCCGCATTTATGCGGCATTCAATGGAATGTCCCCGCAACTTCAATTCAGATATTGTCGATAGCTTTTCACCCGCAGCAACACGAATTTGTTCCTTCATTAGATCCATTCCCACGACCATTTCCGTCACAGGGTGCTCCACCTGGATTCTCGTGTTCATTTCCATGAAATAAAATTTCCTATCCACATCCAGCAAAAATTCGATGGTTCCCGCACTCTGGTAGTTGACCAGCTTTGCACCTTTTATCGCAGCATTACAAATTTCCTCGCGTAATTTTTCATCGACAACCGGCGACGGCGATTCCTCGATCAATTTCTGATGCTTGCGCTGAATCGAGCACTCTCGTTCCCCGAGCGCAACCACATTATCAAAGCTGTCCCCAATGATTTGCACTTCGATATGCCGCGGGTTTTCAAAATATTTTTCCATATATAAATCAGGATTGCTGAACGCGCCCTCTGCCTCAGCGCGCGCCATTGTGTAGGCATTTTCCAGCTCATTTCGTGAACGAACGATTCGCATGCCCCTGCCTCCGCCTCCGGCAGTGGCTTTTAAAATCACGGGAAATCCGATTTCCTCTGCGATATATCGTGCCTCTTTTATGCTTTTGAGAATTCCCTTGCTGCCTGGAATTATGGGAACACCGGCTTGCTCCATTTTCGCCTTGGCAAATGCCTTATCCCCCATATTGGCGATCATATGCGGTGACGGTCCGATGAATTTAATACCACAGGATTCACAGACTTCCGCAAAATCAGCATTTTCCGCCAGAAAGCCATATCCCGGATGAATGGCTTCCGAGTTGGTTACCTCTGCTGCGCTGATAATACTCGGTACATTCAGATAGCTCCGATTGCTCGGTCCCGGACCTATGCACACCACCTCGTCTGCAAAGCGCACGTGCAGAGAATCTTCGTCTGCTTCCGAATACACAGAAACCGTCGCGATCCCAAGTTCTTTACAGGCACGGATAATTCGTAATGCAATCTCGCCTCTGTTCGCAATCAATATTTTCTTGAACAATTGCTCTCCCTCTGGAAATCCGGTTGATTAGACTTTTTCAATTTTGAATAACGGCTGGTTATATTCCACCGGTTGTGCATTCTCGACTAACACATCGACGATGCGACATGGAAATTCTGCCTCGATTTCATTCATCAGCTTCATCGCTTCGATGATGCATAATACCTGTCCCTGACTAATCTTGTCTCCCTTCTTGACATAAGGATCGGCATCGGGCGAGGGTGCCTGGTAAAATGTACCCACCATCGGTGATTTGATTTCCATGCCGCCATTACTTGCCTGCGGCGCAGTCTTTTCAACGCTTTGAGAAGAAGGCGGAGTCTGTGCAGGCTCCGGTGGTGTGCTCGGCTGAGCTACAATTATATTTTCATTCGTCTTACCCGAAGAGGTTTTATCATTCGAAAGGTGTTTGCGGATGCTTACTTTACGCCCCCAGCGAGTAACTTCCAGTTCGCTGATCTGGCTTTTTTCAACAATTTCAATTAGCTTCTGGATTTCCTTCGGTCTCATGAAAAACTCCAATATTTTTTTCATTACCCTCTTCCCCCCACTTTCTTTTTTTAAGTCACTCGAATTTAACGGAAATTCTGTTAAAAGTCAAGATTTTTTTAAGACATTGAAATTTTAATCTGTTTTCGAATGCCACATTACTGATTTACAAACTCTATAAAACATTTCGATAAAATTTGTCAATGATATTAACCGTTAATAACGGTTTTTTTTGTTGATTTTTTACAATTTTTGATATAAATTCTAATGTATATTTTTTCTTATTTCTACCATAATTCACCAGTGCTTGAACGAACATATCAAATAAAATCAATTAAGATTTCAAAAAATGCTGATATTTTAGAAATCTGTTCTCGTTCAGTCACAAATTCGGGGAACTATTAATAGTCACCGCACAATGATAAAAATGTTAAGCGGTAAAGAATTTCTGGACTTGTCCTCTGAAGAAATTTCACAAATAATCATCGAATCAAAACGCCCGAAGACCGGCATATTCGTGCCGGAAGGAAACCGCAGACTGCACCTGACCCAATCTCAGCAGGTTACCTTTGATGATGACTTTTACCATGATTCCGCTCATATTACGACAAGCCTCTTTAAAAAAAACTTATCTGTATTCTTCAGCCATGGTTTGCAAACTCTTCTCGTACCATTGATCAATTCCAATGTCTTTCAACGGAATTCCAAATATCAGGAAATAACATTGATCGAGGGCTTGAAAACCATATTTGTTAGCGAGCACTGGCTCGATTTCTATAAGCGAATGAACATTCGCGTAAGAACTTACGGAAATCTTGATTTGTTCAAAACGTTTAATTTCCCGCAGGTAATCGAGTGGATCAGGAAAGCTGTTGAAAAAACGGCTGAAAACGATTCGCACACGCTTTATTATGGAATCGATTCACCTCAGCAAGAATGCACTGAAATAATCGATCTGATCATTCAATTCTATGCGCTCCATCAGCGAAAGCCAACCCCGCGTGAATTGATTCGCTCTTTTTACGGCGACGATGTTCCTCCCGCTGACTTTTTCATTATGTCGACGAAAATCAGTGGATTTGGCGCTGCGCCACCCTTCATCATTGACAGGCGCACCCAGATGTATTTCCTACCGGGTCCGGGAGTCAAGTCACTATCCGATACCACATTCCGCAAGATATTATACGACCTTCTCTTTCTTCGCCCACCCAAAAACAACAGCGATTATACAACACTCGATCCTTCTGACTTAAAATATTTGAAAGCATTTTATGAACAAAACATCGACCGCGTGATCGGTTTTGGTAAAAAAATCGGTCGTTTTTGGGTCGTTGACTTTGATGGATAAAGGAGAAGATAAATGAAATCACCGTTTGTCGAAGTGAATTTAAAAAAGACGAAGCAGACATCAGAAAAGTCAAAAAATAGCTACTTTAATATCGAAAATCCATATCACGCTTATGACATCGAGAGCGGAGAATGGTTCTATCACGAAAATCTTATTAACAAAATCAGATCGATATTCGAGGGCAAGAACGCGCCGAAGATGATTATCGTTCAGGGGCAAAAAGGATCTGGGAAAACCAGCACGCTTTGTAAGTTAGAGGCAAATCCGGATCTGCTTGGCAGCAAATTTAGAACTACTTACATCGATTACAAAGAGCGAAAATCCGCTGACAAAGATGCCTACTTGTCATATATCTACTATTCAATTTTAAAACGCCTTAAAAAATACGAGATGGTAATTGATTTCACAGACTATTTTGCCTGTCAAAAAATTGCGCTCCCTGATTTAACGAGCTTTATCCAGAAGATCGAATGTACGCTGCCTACAGACACACAATTGCTGATTATATTTGATGAATTCGATACCTTCCTCAGAAAAGCCAACATTTCCATCACCGATGAAATTATTTCATTTATTAAATACATTCTCGAAAAGACGTCCAAAGTTCGCCTGTTGCTGGCAGGAGAGCGTCAAATTTCGGGTGTTGCCAGAAAAGCGAACGTCCACAACTTATTCGATATTGCCATCAGCATTAACATT
>WJJN01000094.1 GCA_014729735.1 Candidatus Zhuqueibacterota bacterium | reverse complement strand
GGTAGCCATTATTTTTAAAGTATCCAGGTAATGTTACAGCATCAGGCAAAACCGGACGCCACCATTGAGAATTTGCATAAACACCGGAAGTTGACGGCATCAATCCAGTCATAATAGCTGTTCGGGAAGGATTACAAATCGGTGCCGGGCAATGAGCATTTGTAAAAAGCACGCCTTTTTGGGCAAGCCGATCCAGATTAGGAGTTTTTACTCCTGCATACCCTCCTAAACAACCGACCCAATCATTCCAGTCGTCAACAGCAAGAAAAAGTACATTTGGTTTTCTGGAAAAAGAACCTAAGCTACTAATACCAGTTACTGAAGCAGCTAATGTACCAGTGGTTGCTAATTGTAGAAATTTTCTTCGATTCATAATAGATTCCTGTTTGTTTAATTTTGGATATTATTTATCAGGTATTTTCCAGCTATCCGGAGGTTTCCAACCTTTCGGGGGACGCCTGGAGACAGGTTCTAATTTATCAGGCTGCAAACGCCGAAAATCAACTACTTTTTTAATCATTTTCTGGACAATGCCTGGATTTTGGGTAGCTAAATTTATTTTTTCGTATGGATCATTAGTTATGTGGAAAAGATGTATTTCGGCATCCTTAAGCGGATCTTCAGCTTTTAATATATTAGGACCATTTCGTACTATTTTCCACTCAATTGTGTTCAAAGCATTTAATTCAAATGTACCGATTTGATTTTTAGTTTTACTATATTTATTAGGCTGCCGGGTACCAAAATAGGAATAAAACTCCCAGTTCCTGTGCGTCCTTTTACGTTTTATAAAATCAAGAACGTTGTCACCGTCAATTTCGACGTTTTTTTGGGGCGTACAACCAACTATATTTTGTAATGTGGGAAATATATCAATATAGGATATCGGCACATCTACTTTTCTACCGCCGGTTATACCATTAGGCCATCGAATCGCTGCTGGTACACGAATACCACCCTCAAACAAATCAGTTTTACCTCCTCTCAGTGGCAAATTAACTGATCCTGCTTTTGTAGCGCCACCATTGTCACTTAAAAACAGTACGATGGTATTATCAGTAATTCCCATCTCATCTATTGTTTTTAAAATATGACCGATATTATCATCCATTGCAGTTATCATCGCTGCCTTTTCCCGCCTTTTTTTATCGGAAATATGTTGATATCGGTCTATGTAATTTTGAGGGTAATGGTTTGGTGTGTGAATAGCGTTGAATGGTATGTAAAGAAAAAATGGTTCTTTTTGAGTGGCATTCTCTCTGATGAATTGAACAGCCCTATTTCCGATCAAATGTGTACTGTATCCTTTATCAAAACTTAGGTCATATTGATCATGCCAATCCAGTGCACCTTTTGTTTTATGTGAAAAGTAATCAATCGCGCTTCTATACATGCCATAAAAATTTGTGAAACCCTGATCAATTGGATGGTATTTTCGTGAACTTTCTCCTAAATGCCATTTACCAAAAATCCCCCGCTTCTTATAGCCTGCTTTGGCGAGCATTTCAGGTAAAAGTTTTTCATCCGGAGGCATACCACGATTATCCCACGGTTTAATCACGCGACGCTGGAGACCACGACGGATTGGATAACGACCAGTTAATAATCCTGCCCGGGTTGGAGAACAGACAGGACAGACATAAAAGCGATCCAGTTCCACGCCTTGCTCAACAAATCGATCAATATGCGGAGTGTCAATCTCTGCTCCGTGATATCCAACATCTCCCCATCCCACATCATCAGCAACAATTATTACAATATTCGGTTTTCTATTGTAATCTGATGGCACACAGCAGAAAGCATTTAATGTACTATTTTTTATTGCGAGTGAAGGGGTGACTATTCCTAATGTTTTAATAAATTCTCTTCTCTTCATTGTAATTATAACTCATAGAATTATCTTAACTTGACATGAATTATTTTGCACCCATTCTTTTGATTTTGTTATTTTATTGACAATTGATTGGCAGGAAGAAAAAACTAAGATATTAATTCAAAATTAATAAATATCAAGATTTCAATTTAGAACAAAATGAGAAAAATCCTATCTGCTCCAGTTCTGTGCATAAATTTTTATATTCACCATTGCTTAAATTTCTCAATGGAGAACGACATGGACCACAATCAATATCAATAGCCTTCATTATGGCTTTTAATGATACAAAAATCCGATATTTTTTAAGCAACGCAACTAACTTGAATACCTTCATTTGATTATTCTGAGCAGATTCAATATCACCTGAATTAAATGCTTCAATCATGCTATTAAATAGAGGGGCTATAAAATTATATGTGCTTCCGACAGCACCCTTAGCTCCCATAGTCAGGGCATGTAGCAAATATTCATCCCGTCCAAATAATACATTACAACTATGTCCATTAAATTCAAGACATTGACAGAAATCAATCATGTCATCATGGGTATATTTTAAGCCGCTGAACGTTGGAATTTTCTGAGTTGCGAGTTTTATAAAATCGATCATGGGAAAATCGATTCCATTGATTGAAGGCATGTGATAATAGTAAAAAGGTGTATTTGGAGCCGCTGATGCGATTTCAAGACAATAAGAAACTAACTCATTAATATTAGATGGCTTAAAATAACTTGGCCCTATTGTAGCAATTGCATCTGCTGCAATATCATTTTCTGAATGGGCTGCAAGTATTTTGCTTTCCTCTACACAATTATGTCCGACATGAATAATCAGATTAAATTTTTCATCTACAACATTCCGCCACTTTTTTGCCAAAACGAAACGTTCATTTAAGGTAAGCGATATCCCCTCACCCGTAGTACCGCATAAAAATGCTCCATTTATTTTATTTGTTTTTAAATTCAAATACTGTTTTTCTATCATATCTAAATTCAGGCTTTTATCCTCGTGCATAGGGGTATGTACGGCAGCTATTAAACCATTAATTTTTTTGTCATTATTTTGATCCGTTTCCATATTAAATTCCTAAATTAAAATAAGAGGTCAAATATCATACTTTGTTATTCTCCGATATAAAATCCGGAATCTTTTATATATCGAAGGTGACCATTATTCGGCACCCAATCCCAATAACTCGTGTCCGGCGAAAAAGTAATATTTGCAGCGACAACATCCAATGTATCTTGAATTTGTAAGTCTGTGAGGTTCACCCCAATTTCAAAGTAATTTGTATCATTTACCATAGTAACAAATTGCGGTTGACCAAACGATACCCATCCAAAAATATTTTGATCCCATTTCCAAATGCCATTGCCCTCAACTCCGATGACTATTAAATACTCGGGACTAATATCACCGGCTGAATACTTCAATGAATCGTTGATCCCAAAATACGATTTATAATAAGTTTGAACAGTGTCTTGCGGTAGTCCTGTATTCGAATTTAAATCAGTATCTAAAAAGACAGCGCAATTCATGCCGCTAAGCCGCTGATACGGATCACTCCATTCACCATTATATTCGATGCGAAGCTGAAGACTGGTTTCGGTATTGCGTACGTATATTTTGTTGATATCTCTTTTGAATGATTCATTATCATCTTCTATGAGTTCTATCCACTTATAGTATACCGTTACAAAATTCGATATCATTTCATTGTCAGTCTCATCGAACGCTTTTGCGAATAGCGTATGGGGACTGCCCAATATCAGTGAAAACTGACTCAAATCCAGTTGGTGTTCATACGGTTTTTCATAATCATCTCCTGATGAATCATGTTTAGCATCGAAATAATACTCGATTTTCTCGATGCCTTCATTATCCGAGGCAGTAACTCTAATATGCAATGAATCCCCCACAACTACCTCATTGGATGGTGAAACCAATTTTACTTCGGGCTTTTGAGTATCCGGCTCAATGACTGCACAGTATGAAACCAGAATTAATTGAGATACTAACAAATAGTAAATGATCTGTGTAACTCTTTTCATATTAAGCTCTACTTTTCTGAATTGTGAAATTTAAATGTTTAATAAAAAACTCGTAAAATGATCTAATATGTTCACTGGTTTTTCCTTCTACTTCAACATTACAACACAAAATTGAAACCAAAGCGATGAGCAACGCCCAGTAAACCATATTCACTATATGCATAATCGATCCTTAATTGATATCGTTCGATACCAACTTTAAAGCCAGCTCCGAAAGAGTAGGTAGCAATATCATCATTAAACTTATATCCGCCTCTGATGAATAGGAAATCCTTAAAACTCCACTCTAATCCCGCTCTGGTCAACGTTTGATCATCGCTTGGTTTCATGCCGGTAGCACAAAGTAAAACCGTTTGGCTTTCAGATTGCAGTACATTTATTGCCATACCAAAAATAAAATTTATTGGCAATGGATATTGTTCATTCACATAAGTAATGCTTGAGCCAAAATTCGCTATTTTCATACCGAATCGGAAATTACGAAAATCTGTAACATATATTACAGAAATATCTCCGGACACGGCAGATTGCTCAAATGTATCATATAAACTGGATTTAATATAATAAACCGAGCCTCCAAAACTAACATAATTGGTCAATCCCCTCGCATAACTTAATCCGATCCTATAATTTGTAGAATAAAACGTCTCTCCGGTGCCCTCTGGTTGGAGTGGTGTTGTTACGTTCATCTCGTCAGTAGAAAGATATGTGAGGGAAACTCCAAGTGCACCCAGGTTATTAAAATTTTGTGCTAAAGCTAAAAAATCATGACTAATATTGGCAAACCATTCATTATGATTGGCTGAAACGTTCAGTCCCTTCAAATTCGCTAAAATAGCGGGATTATAATATACTGCTTCTGCTCCGTTTGCGACGGCAAAATAGGAATCTCCCATTCCTGCAGCTCTCGGGCTCACGCCAATGTTTAAAAATGTACAGGTTGCACTGCCAGGACGTTCATATTGCTGACTAAAAAGAAAAGTTGGCATTATCATAATTATTAAAACGATCGATCTTCTTAACATATTTTTTACCTTATTATTTAATAATAACAAATTTTCCAACCTGACCATTTCCATTTGTAAGGTCTTTAACTGTAAATAAATAAATTCCACTGGCAATTGCCTGCCCCACATCCGAAGTCATATTCCAATTTTCGTACCCCCTGATTGGATCATCATGTTCGATCTTTGCCACATAACTGCCTGCCAAGGTATAAATTTCAATTTCACAGCGGGTTGGAAGATTAATAAATTGTATTTTTCGATCTTGCTCCAACCATTCCCTACCAGATGGTGGCTTCTCCCATGGTGGTTTATAAGAACTATAATCTAAATCCCCACGATAGGGATTAGGTACTACTGCAACCTTGCCAACAGTTTCTGGTGTTTTTGGACCTGGTATCACTTCTACAACACTTTGATAAATACTCGATTCAACCGAAGGCCAGGGAAAAACATTATCTGGTTTTGAGAAAGATGTAACTGCATAGTAATATTCAATATTATTGAGTAATCCAATATCGGTATATTCATAGCTAATGCCTGAATTTTGACCATATTCATTATTGGGTATATCGTATTCACCTAATAAAATCCATGGACCATCTGCGCTTTGTGTACTCTTATACAGTCGATATCCCTCAAATGGAAACTCAACAACATCCGCTCTGTTTGGATCTTTAAAAGTTTCAGGATTATTTTCAGCAGTCGGTTGCCAGTTTAAATGCACTTCTTTACTTCTAATCGTCACCTGTAATGGAGGAGAAGGTACACCCGAAGGAAATTTAAAATCATTTTTGATCACCTGTTCAATGACCTCAGCTTTCTGTAAAAGACTGTTCAGATCAGTGGCTAAAATCTCAGCTAACTGGATTTTAAGAGTATCACCAAGGTTAGCGTCAAAAGGTCCTGTGGCTATATAGGCATTGCTACCGTAGTATCCGTCCTGATTTTCCATTATATAGTTTTGACTCATTGCATCATAACGAAAAGCATCCAAGTCTCTGTGAAGTGCTTCGCTGCCCCAGGTGAATGTCCATTCTAGCGCTAATTCATATCCTGGGGGAGGCAATATTTTGAAGCCGATTGTTGCGCCGGGTACATCTCCGTCCTGGCCTCCAGGTCCGTCTTCATAAGCAACCATATTATGATCCGGATAATATAAGGAACGATCATCTGCTCCGGGATTTTCGTATCTATTGCCAACTTCACCACTGAATTGTAATGCAAAATAAATATCCTCAACCGTAAACTTTTTCGGAATAATGTATAAAGTCCAAAATACCACATCATCCAAGGGAGGACTCGACCAGGTATACACAGTTCCGATAACTTCCAAATATAAAGGACTGTGTGGTTCTCTTACGCCGCCTCCTGCTGAAGGATCTAAAATAAGATAATCGTTACATCGAAAAATAAAGTCCTGATCAGAAACCGCAGTATACTGTGGCCAATAAATATCCAGCGTACTGTCGGCTTTGATCCCACCGATATCTACCGTATCGCCTTTATTCACTACCCATACCGTGTCCCACGGTGCTTCAGTTGGCCAAAATTCATCCGGAGAACCACGTCCTGCACCAACACTTACTCTTTTTACATATCCCGGAGCAATGCCACCAATCCACCATCCCGTAGCATTCATGTGTTCATCACCACTACCCGGTGGATACTCAGTACCTATCAGATAAGGATAATCAGCATTGTTTGCATTTCGACTCATTCTGCCGCGATTCAGTATGATTTGTCGAACTTTTCCGACTCTTGTTAACTTCCAATCATTGCTGACATTATATTGGGATAAAAGATCATGATTGGCAATGCAAACCAAGCTAACAATCGTTAATACTTGTATAATTAATCTGTAGACTCTCATACGCTCTCCAAATAGTTAAAAGCCATTGTAAAAATAACATTTTTGCTTACCAAGCTATCTCTGCCACTAAAGAGATTCGACGACCTTCTCCAAATCGATCCGGTTTTAATCGAACGTACATGTCATAGTAGTCGTATAATATATTTGTGTCTTGAATAACCTGCCCATATGTATACGGTTTACCATACCATTGATTAAATCCCCGATTTACGTACGTATTGTACTCATTAAATATGTTATCTGCATGAAATCCAATCATCAAATCAAAATTACTGAGATTGAATTTTTTTTCAAATTTCAAATCTGTTTTGGAGAAAAGCGGACCCCTCTCTGTATTATACAATACCTGAGCATCAATCGAACTATGTGTGCCAGGTGTATAGGGACGTCCTGAATAAAATTGTGATATCACAGAAACAAGCCAATTATCAGGTAACCTGAAACCAAATATTTTCGGGTGTTTTCCTTTGTCAACTGTTATATTGCCCCGAAAAACAACCTGGTGGCGAACATCCCAATTTAAGGGGCGTTCCCGAATCGGATTTGGCATATCTGTTATAGAACGTCGATAATCATCAAATGCTGATGATGAATATCCAGAAGCCCACAGCACAGTATATGTTAACCTCCCACCAAAATAATTGGTGGTCTGTTTTCTCAGTTCAAATTCCAGTCCTCGTGCTCTCGAATATCCCTTATTATCGTACATGTGCAAAGGTAAACCATACTGTCCTCTCAATGTCGTCGTCCCAACCTGTCCTGATGTTTCTTTGTTATAATTCTTAATATCAATCGCCCAATTTTTAAGAAACTGATGCGTAAATCCGAATTCATATTTGACTGTTTTAATATAATCAAGATGTGGATTTCCAATAAATGTCCCTGAATAAGGATCACGAAGATAATTATCCAATCCTGGTAGTTTGTTGAAATGCCCGTACGAGAAGTAGAGAACTGTATTTACATTTATCGGAAACGAAACACCAAAACGAGGATCAATTTGATAATTTATTTTTTTCCAATCTGCTGTTAATCCGGTAACAGATTCCCATTGTTTTTTCCATTCAGTATCATTTGTGGGAAAGCCTGGCATAAACCAATCTGCACGAATTCCAGCATTAATTATTAAACCTTCCAGTTCGTATTTGTCAGTAATATAAGCACTTCCTGAATAGGTTCTGCCATCAATTACCCAACGAGTACTTCCGTATTCTTTGTATGGACCCGGAGGCGGAGGGTACTCTTCACCTTCTTCATACAGAAATTGTCCATAAGAAGATAATTCGACACCACCATTAAAAATATCCTTATTCGATAAATCTTTGTAATCGATATAAATGCCCGCTTTTAACAAATGAACCGGATGAATTTGAGATGTAAGATCAAATTTTAATGAATACAATTGATTATATTCCCTTACCCAATCGCTTTCATAACCGGTTTCATCAAAGAAACCAGTCAATGGATCTTTGGTAGGTGGATTGATGGAACTATACATTGTATCCGGTGTAATAATCCAAAAATCGTCAGGAGTTCTGCCACGAAATGCTTTTGTATAGTCCACAGCAATATAGCCAAAATTGATATCGTAAAATGTCTTCGGTGAAATTGTCTGATTTATTTTAAAGGATAATTGCTCATTATCTCGAGAGAACTTTGATGTATGATCGGGGTAATTTTTCCACAACCACTTATAGTTAGTCCAACGTGACCATGAATTTCGATATGTTAAAGTTGTTTTGAATTGATCATTAATTTTATAATCTAATTTTAAATTTATATTTCCTTTATTATTTTGTCGCTCATTTAAAAGTTGCCAATCTTCTCCCCACGGTAAACTTAGTTTTAGTAGCGGATCTCGTTCTCTGTTATTATTATAAGCTGTGTTCGTAATGTCAAGCGTGGCAGTCGCCCAAAAGTTTATCCTGCCCGGAATTTTTAATCCTAATTTTGGCAAGAATTTCCCCGTAATAAATTCGGGTCCATTCAGGCTGAAGGAGAGTCTCCGTTCTCCGTAAGAATCCCCCCATATTCCGAATTCATCTGTTCTGAGATTAATCGCCCCCTTTAATTTTGAACCCCCTGATTTTGTCGTGATGTTTATCACGGCTGATTGGGTTTGCCCATATTCTGCGCTGAAAGCTCCGGTAATAATTTCCACATTTTTTATATCTTCGACATTTAAATTGATGACGTCAAATCCGCCATACATTGGATGACTGGCAGGAACACCATCGATCAGGATCAGAGCATCTCCGCCCCTGCTGCCACGAATATTTATACTTTTCAGACTTGGATCTCTTACATCTATTTGATATCCTTCTCCCATTTCCAAAACCTCCGGGACATCATCGATAACCAACCCGGATTCAGTGCGAATAATGTCTGACACATCTCTTATTCCGGGAGTTTCAGCAATTTCCTCAGCACCTATCGATCGTCGCGTCGAAGTAACATCTTTTTGCACCATTGGTCTTTCATAGACAACTTCCACCGTTTGACCTTGTATAATTTCGGTTTCCAGCTCGAAATCCAGTTTTGTGGTTAAATCCGTACGGACATAAACTTCTTTTATCGTCATTATTTTATATCCGATATATCTTGCGACGATTTCATACTTCCCCGGAGGCACTTGTAAAATAACATATCTCCCCTTCGTATCACAGGCTGCTCCCAATTTTGTACCTTTAATAAAAACATTCGCACCTATTAATGGTTCTTTTGTATTTTTATCAACCACTTTACCGGCAATCTTTCCGGTATTACCTGCAAATGCCAGATAGGAGCCTATAAATAAAAGGACCAAACCAATTTTAATAACATTTAAAAACTTCATAACATTCCTCAATTTATGAAACAGCTAATAAACGTGGATTTAAAGATATCCCAACGATTTTAGTATTTGCTCACCCAAAATTTTCGATTGATCTTCCCTTATGAAGTAAAGGGGAAATCCTAAAACAACAGAATTAAAAACCGTACCTGTATACTTTAAGGCACATGGTTGTCCTCTATATTGATATAATGCTGATCCTATTGGATTTAAGTAGGTATAGAAAACTTCTGTAAATCCTGAACGATACGTAATTATATTAATATTAGAGAGATTCCCATTAAAAGGGAAGCCAGGTACTTTTGTGGAATCAACTTCAAGTTCAATAAAATCTGTTCCAAAAGCTGCTCTGGCTCCTGTGAAATCACCCGGGAAATATGGTGTTTCATCAGCGGTTTTTATATGCAAATATTCCTTCACAAATGAGTCATCAGCAAAATTTACCGGGAAGGTCTCCTCCCAGGCAAAAGATTTTAAGATGCGCCATCCACTTAGGATTAGATCTCCACCAATATTCAAATAATCCTTCAAATAATCTTCATGATTAGCAAATTTATGAGGATCCTGTGATGGTCTGTTGTCAGCGTGCCAGATAACCATTTTATATTGCCCTAAAGTTTGCAAATCTGGTACAGGCTGATCTCGTAACTCATGGTATTCATAATCCCACCAATCATCCGAATCATAAACTCCAAAAATATCAGCGTACAAACTATCGACTTTTCCATCACTTACTCTCAGGTTAGAAGGAAAGTCTTTTTCATTTGTCTCGTCTATAATTAAAATATTTTTGTTGAATGTTGGTTCTACTAAATTGATTTTAATAGTAGCAGGATAGACACTTAGAATATTCGTATTATCTCTTGCAATTACCTGAATTGTGTGTTGACCTTCTAACGGAGTTGCGAGTAAGTCCGGAGTAATGTACATTGTAGAATCATGCGTCCACACCCAATCACTGCCATCAATAGACCAGCCATACTCGATGATTTCACCATCTTCATCATTCCCCTGATACTTCAATAATATTCCTTGCCACCAGTCCGTTGCCTGCTGCTTTACGAAAGCCTTTGCATTATTTTCAGGCGTTAAAATTTCCACCACCGGAGGAATGGTTTGTATTGTATAAAGAATTTTTTCCGCAGGGAGAGGATCTTTTGCCCCCTTATCATCAACAGATCTAACCTGGAAACGCTGTTTATTCAATTTTGCGAATGAGTTAAACGCTATTGTCAACTGTGTTTGATCGGTGAATTCCCATGGTTGTACCAATGAATCCATGGCATTCGTATCAAAATTACCGGTCTCGTCTGAATAATATGTTGTATATTTATATTCAAATCCTTTTACATAACCGTCATTATCACCGCCGTCCCATTGTAACTGAACTAATGCAAATAGTGTGTCCCCGTCAATCGGAACATTTGCAATCGTTGTTGTCGGTGTTTCATTTGGATGTGGTCCGGAGACATCTTTCTGACAGTTATAATAATTAATTATGAAAATAAATAAAAGTATTAACGGATAAGTTCTTAGTGTCTTCATTATTGTATTTCCAAAATTATTTTAATAATTGAACTTTTGCAAGCTTGAAAAATGAACTAGGGAAATCTCAGCGAATGTACAAAGTCCACACAGAAAACTAAAAAATGTTAAAATTTTCACATTACGAAAGTCTCGCTGTTCATTTAATAAGGATTACTTACACTTCTAACTTCCAAATCAGGTTCGAAATGAAAGAGATCTTTATATCGAATCACTGATTGAAGTGGCCTGATTTCAATTTTTATCTCAGTTATGCTATTTTCGTCTATCTTAAAATTAACTGGAAATTCTATAAATGGGCTTGACTCCGGAGGAATTTCCATCGGAATACCGATGCCTCCATACGCAAAGCCACGGGTTAATAACAAAAACTCTGAATTGATTGCAAATTCTATTTTGCTATAATTGTCAGGCGGAAGAAAAGATTGAAAGATTGTGTATTCCTTATAAATATCATCTTCTCTTTTGAACAGATTATAATTGTGTTCAACCTCATAATATTCCGATGTATTTTGATAAAGAATAGCAAACGTTGAATCGTTCGTAAAAGCCTTGCCCTGGTAGATTTTCACATGAAAACTGTCTCCCGGAACTGTTGTTAATGTATCTCCTGTAATAACAATGAGTGTATCGGCTGGATCTGCCTGCAAAGTGACTTTTATGATTCCGGGATCTGGTGACGGAACAATCCCTGTTCCACAATTCAGAAAGATAAAAAAAGTCATAAAAAATATAATTACGGAGATTGCATGTCTATTACTAATGTTTGTCATTAGAATATACCTCAATAAAAAGGTCGTACTATTAAAATTGTATTATCTGTTGCTTTCCGGATACCTGATTATAAATGTAAACCAGGCACCCGGAAAAATCATAAATTAAGAATACACTACCAAATCATCGAACGAGAACCATCTTCCGCACCTGCGTTTTTGTGACTCCTTCATTTTTCATCTCTAATTGATAAAAATAAACGCCACTGGCAACATTTACATCAGCCTCATTCTTACCATCCCAATGAATGTTATATTCACCCGCAGACATTTTTTTATCAACTAATTTTTTCACCTGCCTGCCAAGAACGTCATATACAATCAGGCTTACTTGTTCAGCAGATGGTATTGTGTACTTGATAGTTGTCGTTGGATTAAATGGATTTGGGTAATTTTGCGACAATGAAAACCTGGATGGAACTTCTTTAGTTTGTTCAGCTACTTTGGTTCCCGGGTTTGAAACAGAATAATTATAAATTCTTACATTATCCATTTTCCCGGTAAAACATTGATCTGGTCGACCAGCGCCAAGACGAAACGGTCCGTCTTCCAAAACCGGATGTCCATCTATGCCGGTTGATTTACGATCTATCACAACATTACTTGAATCGCGTAATTCCGCAAAAGCGGAATCCGCACTAACGTCCAAAACATGACGATACCATTTACCTGTCTCAAATTCCGTTTTCAAATTAAATCTAATCCGATAGATACCATCCGGTCCCTCTACATAAATATGATCCCGTATCCAATCCCCACGTGACATAATATGAAATGGTCCGTCAGACCAGTCAGCATCCGCTTCTTGCACCATAAACCTAACGCCTTTGTCGATAGAACTATCTGCTTTGAACCAAAAATCGACAGTATACTCTTCACTGGCAAAAAATGGCGCCGGATCAATTTCAATATAGGATTCCTCTCCATCAAACGCGAGGGAATAGTCACCATCCAGCGCATCTTCTGAATATTGAGGATTGCCATATAATACTAATGGTTGCTGATAATCTGAATTATCGACTGGCGGTCCAGTTGGTCCTTCTTCAAAGGTCAGATCTAATGTTTGTGTATTCGCTTTACACCATGCATTACTGGCATAAACATTCTGGGTTTCGGCGTTAGCAGGATAGGTACTGCGTAAGCCGTTTGTTGCTTCTACTGATAAGTAATATTGGACAACAGTTCCCATAGGTTGAGCCGGGAGTTCTCCGCGATAAGTCGCCCCGCTTTCAAGGCTCATTTCTGAAGTTAGCCATTGTCCTGCTGGTTCCGAAAACGTGTAATGTAACGTTACATTATCAATGTCCGTACCCGGATGTGTAATGGTTGCCTTTAACTCCAGGGGTTGATTTTCAAGAACATTAACTGCTTGAAAATCTAAGACTGTTGGTGGCAGGTCTTTCGGATAATTATGCCATTTGATATTATCCAACCAACCTCTAAAATCGTTATCGCCCCAGCTTTGACCAAAAAACACATTTATCGTACTGTATGGCGGGTCGAAAGTATCTCGAAGCTCCGCTTTGCTTTGAGTCCCTTGAGCAACCAGTGATTCATTCTCATCAAAAAATCGGGCAAAATATAGATCCTGAGTTTCTCCTATCATGGCGTGGAACCATTTACCGTCACCTAAACCGGGAATATTGAACCTTAATTGTGCCCAATGTTGATAAAAACGCATGCGCATATCACCATCATTGTAAACATCAAAACGATGCATCAGATGACCCGGAGTTTGTGAAGTTATAATGCCAGTCCTGGCTACCATCATCTGATTATTTTCTTGCCAATATGAAGTATCAACCTTCATCCAAAAATCGACTGTCCAGCCATAATTACCGGCATCATCATATTCCCCATTAATAAACGGAGTTGGCTCGGGTATCATTAGTCCGGATGTGTCTGGCAATTCCTCTGTAATATCCTGATTCCAAGCCATAGAATAGTTACTTTCTCCGCTGAGAGCCGGCGGAACATCTTCTGAATACGATAAATTTTCTCCCAACATTACAATTTCATGTTCATAGATGCTATAATCTGTTGGTGTATCACCAGGTCCCTCTTCAAAGGTTATATCCAATGTCGTTTCAGGTATATCCCAAAAACCGACTGCACTGAAATTGCCATATTTTTCAGGAAATCTTCCTTCCAATCCATCCTGATTTATGGCAGTTATATAATATGAAACCGTTGTCGCTTTTGGTTGCCCCGGTAAATCATAATAAAAAGAATTCTCAGAATCTCCCTGCATCATTGAAACTTCCTGCCAGTTACCATCCCCGACTTGATAATGCAGCATCGGGACACCGTCCAAGGTATTATTTCCGATCATTCTTACTTCTGCCAGGATTTTAACAGGTTTTCCAGCTCTTGGATTATGACCTTCAAAGGCAGTGCCAACATTACCGATAACAGGTGGCAGACTATAGTCACGCACGACATCACTGAGACGAACTTCATCCAAAAATCCGTTCCAATAAAATTCTCCTATGTCAGTATGTCCCTGATTGACCAATCCAAAAAACAGAGGCTCATCGTTATAGGCAGTCGTATCGCTGGGCAGAAAACTGGATGCCCATTGATAAAGAGTGCCGTCGTCTTTATGAACCGCAAGCATTTTGACTCCACTATCAAAATCCTTAAAAAATGCAAAATGATACCACTGTCCCAGATCCACTGTTCCATGATTTGTTACAAGACGACACTCGATCTGTTCGATATAACCATCGCTGTATGTTGTTGTTGCTTCAAAGTTATGAGTAGTGGGATTAACCATAATTCCATAATGGGCATCATTTCCCCCACCGGCTGTCCCTTTTCTCAATACCCATGGATGATAGCTTCGGGCAGTTCCTCCACCACCGTCAAAAGTAATATTATTGGACCAACCTTCAATCGTAAATGACGTTTTAAGATTAAGCGCCTCAGAGTGAGCTACAACGACCATCGAGGTATCGACATCAGGTGCATCATTATCAATCCAGACCGCCTGACCTAAATTAGGCAAACCCGGGATAAAATTAATGCGTCCCTCGGCTTCACCATCTTCAGAAAGTGTTGACTCATTGTTTAAATCACCATCAAAATGCATCAACAGCACAGTATTATCATCCACTGTAAATGGATTTAGAATATCTACATACTGCGCAACCAAAGAGTTCGTACCAAAGAAGAAAATCATGATACAAATTGAAATAACAATTTGAGTTTTTGAAACTCTCATGCTTTGACCTCCCAAATTAGTTAGATTTAGAAAAATATTTAGCAACTTTTTTAATTTTAAACCTCACCTCCTTTGCACTGGTTAAAATTGCTTTATGCTATAAAATCTAGTGTATCAGCGATGTGAGTAATTCTTAATCCGCTTAAAAATTTGTTCTTTATTTTTTCAAAAATGAAGTCAAGGAATTTAGAGTTATCAAAGACGCAATTCATATAATCGAAATTACGCATTGTATCTAATTTAAATGAGGACATAATTTATAAGTGAGCTTAGTGTTGTTTTATATTATCGATAATATATAATATATAATTTATATTAAAAAGTCAAGAACTTTTTTTAATATTTTTTGCTTGATTTTTAGAAAATATTTATATATATTTTTATCGATTATCGATATTAAATAATAATCGTTGATTTTTATAAACTCTTCTTCACTAAATTATAATATATGGAAGGCTCTGAAGATGGGATCAATTTCACAGATAAACTTTCAACCTTTTACAAATGTCACACGCAGTAAATATGTCTTTGAGGAGATTAAAAATGCAATATTCGCAGGAAAACTTTCTCCTGGAACAAGTCTAAAAGAACTCAAGTTGGCAAAACAATTTGATGTCAGTCAGTCGATAATTCGTGAAGCTATTTTCATGCTCGAACAAGTTGGTCTGGCCGCGAAAATACCACATAAAGGGACATCAGTCACAAAATTATCTGATAAAGAGATTAAAGAGCGCATCGAAATTCGAACCTGTCTGGAAAAAATTGCATGTCACAAAGCAATAAAAAATATGAATAATGAAGATTTTGAACACGCAAATAAATTAGTTAAAGACATTTCTAAAGCTCAAATAAAAAATCTATATTATGAAGCAAGTATTGCTGACCTTAATTTTCACCGTTACCTGTGGAAAAAGGCTGAAAATGAAATATTGTACAAAACGCTTGATCAAATAGCCACGCCTCTTTTTTCTTTGGTAAGTGTTAAGAGAAGTATCAATTCACAGAATTTAGAGGAAGTTATGTATTCCCATGAGGAATATATAAAGGCTTTAAAAGCTGGAAAAGAGAAGAGAATAGACGAAATAATCTATACACATCTTACTTTATCTTACAAATTAGCAGGGATTGAATTGGATTAATTCTATTCATTATTCCTTGAATTTGCTTTCATTTCTTCAATAAAATATAATCAATTCGGTAGTTTTCATAGAAACGATTTCATCACAAAATTAAGACATAATTTAATTATTTAAAATTTAATAAGTCGTTAAAGATGAATTCATTGCTTTCAGCATTTTTTAGAGATATTAAAAGGAGAGAATGTGAAAACTACAGATATGAATGGTTATCTCGTAAGCGTCCCAATACCGTGGCGCCGAGACGGCTCCTTAATGCAGAGCCAGTTTCGTGAGGCGGTCAATACCCTATTGCATCAAGGCTGTGATGGATTATATCTTTTTGGAACCAGTGGTGAGGGCTACGCAGTTACTGATGCTGAATTTATTCAAATTGTGGATATCTTTGTAGATGCAACAGCGGAATTTAGCGGCTTTCGTCAAGTCGGCTGTTTTGGGCTCAGCTCAGGACAGGTGAAGCATCGTTGCCGGCTTGTGTCTGAACGTGGTTTGCAGGAAGTACAGATTACGCTGCCTTTCTGGAAAGAACTGAACAACGAGGAACTCTTGCGATACTTTGCTGATGTTTGTGGCAGCTTCCAGGAGTTGTCTTTCCTGCTTTACAATAACCCAAGAAACAAAAGGCGGCTGAAGGGAAAGGAGCTTGAAACCATCCATAGTGCTGCTCCGAACCTCTGCGGAGCCAAGACCGGATCGGGTACATGGCTTGACTTTTTCGAATTAATCACGGAATCCCCTTCTCTGGTACATTTTGTCACAGAGGGGGCTTTTGTCTTCTGTTTTAGTCTAAAAAAAGTCGGTCTGATTCCTTCATCCAATTATGCACTCCCGAGAATATGTCGTGCCTATTATGAAGCAGTAATCAGCAACGAACTAAAAATGGCATACCAGCTTCAGAGAGAGATAATTCGTTTTTTTCACAAGACAGCCACGCCGCTTTTAAAGAAAGGTTATATTGACGGTGCTATCGATAAGGCGTACGCCCGAATAGGCGGAATGGACATGCCACTGAACATGAAATCACCATACACCACATTAAGCGATAATGATTTCCGGTGGCTGGAATCTATTATCCAATCGGAATTTCACGATGAAGATTTCATAGATTATCCTGATCCAGAATAGTTTTCCTTGCCTAAATTTCATACGATATGCTATTAATTTTTTTTCATATCATAAATTGTCAAACCCGCTAATGATTTCTGTTTTATGGGGATCAAAAGACTAACCAGATACCCAATGATTAAAAATGAAACAATACCTGTTAGCACATAACTCCAGGGATGTAGCATTATTGTTCGTTTTAGAATAAATTGAACAACTCCGCTTCCAATCAGTCCGATAATCGCACCTGTTCCATTCGTGCGACGGGTGAAAATAGCAAGAATAAATAATCCGCCTAATCCGCCGCCAAACAATCCGATGAAAGTTGTGAATTGATCCCATAATGATTTAATATCCCACTGAGCCATCATAAGTGCAAAAAGGGTTCCGATGATGCCAACAATTGCGGTTACCCAACGTGCAAGCTTTAAATAAAAGGATTCATTTGCATCCGGTTTAAAGCGACGATAAAAATCAGTTGTAAAGGATGCGGATACGCTATTCATGCTGCTATCGAGACT
>WJJN01000653.1 GCA_014729735.1 Candidatus Zhuqueibacterota bacterium | reverse complement strand
TTCAAGGCGAGTGCTGCCATCCAAAAAAATCAGTAGTGATAAACCAACGACAGTGATGCTCATACCAACGGAAGATACAATTCGCGGCTCGATGCGATCGGATAATCTGCCGGCAATGGGTGAAAAAATTGTCATAATAATCGGCTGAGCGATCAATATTGCACCTGCTTGCTGCGGTGTTAGTTCTTTGATGTATTGCAGATACAAACTAATCAGGAATGTGACTGCAAAAGTGGCGCTGTAATTTATCAGCGCAGCGAGGTTGGAAAATGCGAATGCTTTGTTTATCTTAAACAGCGCTACGTTCAAAACAGGATATTTCACCTTTTCCTCCCACCTCGTGAAGACGACCAATCCCACGAATCCCGCGAATACCATACCTGCGCCGCTGGTTTTCGGCAAGAGCGTGAAACCATACATGATAGAAACCAGTGTTACACTATGAATAATCGATCCTATGTAATCGAACGGCTCTCCTTTTGCCTCTGCCCATTCGCCTTTCAGCTTCCAGAAAACCAGGGCGATAATTAGTAAACCAGGCGGGACGTTTGCCAAAAAGATGCTGCTCCATCCAAAATGCTGTACCAGAAAACCTCCCATAAAGGGACCAAGCGATAATCCGAGATAAACTGCGGCGACATTTATACCCAGCGCCCGTCCTCGTTCCTGCGGTGGAAAAACGGAGGTGATGATCGCAACGCCGGTACCGGAGATCATGGCACTGCCGATTCCGTGCAAAATTCGGAAAGCGATCAACTGGGAGCTTGTGGCGGCAATAGCTGACAAAAAAGCGGCTATCGTATATATGCAGATGCCGATGGTAAATATTTTTTTCCTGCCGTAAATATCTGCCAATCTGCCAAAAGGGACGAGAAACATGGCAGATGCTAATAAAAAAGATGTGGCAACCCAGCTTAGCAGCACTGCGTCCATTTCGAAGTCATTCCCAATGGCTGGTAATGCCACATTCACCGAGGAGCCAACAAGGGGCATCAGGAAAGATGCTATTGTCGCGATGATTAATGTCGTTCGTTTGTTAACCGTATCCGGTACAGCCATTTTTATTCCTTCAGTATTCCAAATCCCGAGCAGTTAAATATAACAATTCAATTGAAAAATAAGTCAAAAAGTTTCATCTAGAAAAAAAGATGGCACTCTTGATGAATGCCATCTTCTCTTAATCTTTATTTATACTTGACCCTTGAAGTTTTGCAGCAGAATGTTGTTATCACGGAAACTTCAATTCAATACCGTAACGCGGTTTTCCCCTGATTTTCAATTTAAACGGATCGACTCGACGAGCAACTTCCTGTCCCACCTCGAATCCATCATCCGGGACCTGGGCAAACTCGACACTGTATCCTGCGAATAAATGTAAATCGATAATTCCGAGCGGAATGCCGAATCCCGCACCCAGGATCGGTTCAATCGTACGTGAAATTCGAAAACCTCCAAGCAAATGGAACGATGTCGCCAGTGTTTTTGCTTTGGTATCCACTGGTTTGAAATGAAAGTTGACCACACCGAAAGTTGCTAAATCTCCTTTTGGTTTCGGCTTTACGACGATCCTGCCATTATCGATAATGAAATCCACATCATTCACACTCGTAACGGCAGTTGCAATTCCATAACTCCATCGTTCCAGAGATGTGTTATCAAAGCGCGCCCTGGCTAAAAATCCTTCATCCGTGAAATCCTTTTTTACAATAACAGAAATATCGCAATTCTCCTGAAATTTTTTTGGCACGTCATACCGCCGTATATCAATCCAGGTCCTGTATTCGCTGTCAATGCGGGATTTCATTTGTGAGATAAACGGAAACAAAGAGATGAAATTAAGCAAATTTTCCGCAAAGTAGCTTTCCTTACGAATTGCGACAGTGGACACATAAGATGAGGACGTTTCATCACGGGTAATAAAAATATAGAATAAAGAATCCGATTCAAGTCCGTAAAGCCGGGTGTCATGAAAATCCGAATCGCCGTGGAACATGCCAATCGGAGTTTCCGTATTATTGAAATTCGCAACGACGATATAATAATTATTTTTCTTTATTTCGAAACCCGTCAAGCCGACTAATTTCCGCAAACTATCGGCAGCCCACTCCGTAAATCCATCCCGGTAAAAACGCCATGCTTTGCCGAACAGGTCGGTTGAATCATCGACTTCCACCGGCGACCAATAAAGCGGTTTGGGAATGAGAATTGCCTGATCCTGGGCTTTCACAGTAAAACCGGATACAAGAACACATATCAATGCAAGAATTACGATTTTACTTTTCATAATATACCCCTCTCTTTTCTGTGGAATATGAATTTAATTTAATACATTTTACACTTTTCAAATCAAAAATGCAAGCAAAATATTTTTAAACAGTTAATGGCTTTCTATTTTTTTCTTGATTTAATCAACTTTTCTTCTATATTAAGTGAAACGTGCAAGCGAATAGTGAATTGAGAATAGTGATTATTATCGGAATGAAGCCGCATTCCGGAGTGCAGCCGCTTTATCGGTTGCATGAAAGTGAGGAAAAGAATTTTAGGAGCTATTGAATGACTGGTGAAATCCAGGTCCGCAAGGCAACAATAACTGATGCCGAACACATTATCAAATTTAACATTGCAATGGCAAAGGAAACCGAGGATAAAGCCCTGCCGTTGGAAAAAATTACTGCCGGCGTTATGCGGCTGCTCGAAAAACCGGAACATGGATTCTATCTGCTTGCTGAAAAAGAGGGACAGATCGCCGGTTCATTAATGATTACATACGAATGGAGTGATTGGCGCGACGGATTGTTCTGGTGGATTCAGAGCGTGTATGTGAAACCGGAATTCAGGCGAACTGGCATCTACCGCAGTCTCTATACGCATGTGAAAATGCTGGCTGAAAAAGATGGAACAGTGTGCGGATTCCGACTGTACGTTGAAAAAGAAAACTTCATCGCGCAAAAAACTTACAGGTCGCTTGGAATGCAAAAAACAAACTATATTATATACGAACAATTGGTTTAATAATAATTTAACAACATCAATCCTGGAGAGGAGAGTAACTTTGTATGACTAAAGATCAGATTCGAGCCACGATTGTCGGAAGCCCGGCGGACGGTATCGCCGGTATGCAGAGCGATTGGTGGACGTCAATTGCACCGGATTTATGGAATTCTCATGATTCGTATTTACGAGATGTGAGCGGAGAAGAATATTTGGATTTCAGTGGATTTTTCAGTACCTCGGTTGTAAAATTCGATCATCCTAAAATACGCGATAAAAATTTCCTGAAGCATCTTGCACGAGTGGCGATGTATCGTCCCTCGCTGGCAGATTTCTGGACTGAAGAACTGGCAGACTTTGTGGATACATTCCGCAGAGTGGCTGTTCCCGATTACATGCACCACCTGTTCTTCATAGACGGCGGATCCCTGGCTGTAGAAAATGCGATGAAAGCCGCGTTTGATTGGAAAGTGCGTTTAAATATGAAAAAGGGCTTGATCACATCCGATCCTGTCGAAGAAAAACAGCCGTTGGGAACGAAAATTCTGATGTTCGAGCGAGCCTTTCATGGGCGTTCCGGTTACACACTGAGCATGACGCACACAATCGATTCCCGCAAATACAAATATTATCCAAAATTCCACTGGTTTCGTGTCGAACCACCAATTTTATTTTTTGATAACAATGGCAATATATCAAATCATGAAGAGGTTAGTAAACAGCAGCAACAAGCTATCGATGAAATCAAATCGATTTTGAGGCAGCACGCCGATGATATCGCAGCATTCGTGATCGAGCCGATTCAGTGTGAAGGCGGCGACAGGCACCTGCCAGAGGGTTTCTTCACAGAATTACGCTCGTTGACTGAAGAAAATGATATTTTGCTGATCTATGATGAGGTACAAACCGGCTGCGGCACCACCGGTGAAATGTGGGGACACCAGCATTTCGGGACGGATGCCAGACCCGATTTGAT
>WJJN01000652.1 GCA_014729735.1 Candidatus Zhuqueibacterota bacterium | reverse complement strand
TGCCGGATATCGAGCAATCCTTCTTTCAGATAAGTGGGCAACGACTCGCCGGTGTCCACAATTTCACCCCTGGCGGTGATAAACTTTAGCGATGTCACAAAATCGTCGATTGTGCCCCAGCGGGCTGTGCGCGGACCTGTGGAGCGTGTGCCGATATTTCCGCCCAGGGCACAGAGCGCACTACTGGATGGCACTGCAGGTAGCATCAAATTCAG
This sequence comes from Candidatus Zhuqueibacterota bacterium, assembly GCA_014729735.1. Lineage (GTDB taxonomy): Bacteria > Zhuqueibacterota > Zhuqueibacteria > Thermofontimicrobiales > Thiofontviventaceae > Mariaggregatimicrobium. The sequence goes on along the minus strand of WJJN01000652.1, from coordinate 6,001 downwards.
CCTGGACATCTGTTTCAAAAAGGCATCCAGGATCGCGCCCGGTTGCACAACGGTTTCCTCACCAACTTTGAGCACGGAATTGTACAGTTTCTTAAAATTCAGAATAATTCCGCTGCCAACGCCGGCACCACTCAATCCACTGCCACCTGCGCGACAGGTAACCGGCAATCCTCTTTCTCGTGCTGTATTAACAATAGCCAGAACATCATCCTCTGTCGCCGGTTCTGCCACCAATGTGGGCAGCACACGGTAAGAGCTGGCATCGCTGCTGAATCGTTCCAAAATCTTTGGATCTTCATACAGGTTACCTGATATTGTCATTTGGTCAAAACTCATATATTAAAAATACCTTGAATCTTATGATTGTTTTCAGATTAGATGCATCAGGAATATGAATGGGAATGCAGCGAACTTGCGAGGATCGAATGTGAACAGGAATATTTGCTTCTTTATCTGTTTATAGACTCCGGAAGAAAGCTCACAGCAGAAATCGACTGTCACAAATCGAGTATTTTCTCAACCGGTCGTCGTTCCGGAACCTGAACATGCGGAACCTTATTATCGATCCAAGCCTGGGAAACATAAAGCCAGCAGTAACAGGCTCCGTATTCCTCAATATCAGGTTTGGCATACACGCAGGGGCAGACGATATCCCGGTCTTTTTCTATGGAACCGGCAGCCAGTCTGCAGGGGCATGACCGGTAGCCATATCTTTCTCCGTTTTTGAGCAATCCCTCGAGTAATGGTTTTATGACTTCCCAGTCCGGATTGAGAATAAGCCCTTGTTTCGGGGCATATTTCTTTAATGCTTCATGATATTTTTCGATTGACATCATAAATCAAGCACCTCCTTAACTCCCTCATAATCTTCACCGATGACTGCCATTTCTCCGACAACCAGCGTGGGATAAGACAACCTGGGATTTATAGGCTGCAGGAATCTATAAGTCGCTTTTTTTTCGGAGAGTGATAACATATCGACATCGACTATTTTTGCCTCTACATTGTGTTCCTTTAAAAAGCGCTTCATGCGAATACAGCGGGGGCATGTACTCAACGCTAATAATAACGGGATGCGATTCGAAACTTCATGTTCGTACATTATATTCCTCAACAATTCTATGTTAAATTCTTTGTGCTGCTAATTCAAGTTTTCCAATTCAGTCAATACCTGTTCCGCATGTCCTGCGGGTTTCACTTTTTCGAAGACATGTTTGATTGTACCGTCCTGTCCGATAATGAAAGTCGTGCGAAGAATTCCCATGTATTTTTTACCATACATGCTTTTTTCACCCCATGCGCCATACGCTTCGGCGACTTCATGCTCAGGATCGCTCAACAGGGTAAAATTCAGGTTCTGTTTTCCCTTAAACTTTTGATGCGATTTTACGCTGTCAGGGCTCACGCCAAGCACGACTGCATCTTTTGTTTCGATCGGCTCGATGTTATCCCGAAATGAACAGGCTTCTTTGGTACAGCCACTTGTATTATCTTTGGGGTAAAAGTACAAAATCACATTCGATTTACCCAGAAAATCAGATAACTGAACCTCTTCTTCTTTATCTGTCATCAATTTAAAATCCGGTGCTTTATCACCAACTTTTAACATTGTTCTTTCCCTTCAGTTATATTATTCGGTTAGATTCAAACCGATTTATTCTTCTGTTTGCAGTGCTTGCAGTTCATAAAGGAACTACGCTCCGGAACGTTCCATTTCCCAAATCACGTTTCCCGTATCACGTCACCAATTAATATATCACAAACCTAATGAATTTACAATCTGTTTTTTATACTTAAACCAATCGTTTACATAAATTCATTCTTAATTTCCTCCGGCACCGAATCTCTCAATCCGTGTTTCACCAGAGATTTATTCTCCAGCACAGGCAGATGTTCCTGATATGTCGGTTCGCCTTTTTTTTGATAAAAAATTCCGATTGGAATACGATCGCCCCATTCCTGAGATTTTGCAAATGCCGCCCCCAGATCGCTGCTGTCGTATTCGTTTTCTTCCTGTAACTTATACACTCGCTTATTATAAAACTGATATGTATTCACTTTATTGAACGTCACACAGGGCTGAAACACATCGATCATACTGTAGCCGCGGTGTTTCAGCGCTTCTTCGATAAGCCAGATGAGATGCTCCAGCTCGCCGGCAAATCCGCGGGAAACAAAAGTTGCTCCTGCGGCTAATGCCAGTGCAATCGGATTAACGCTTTTTTCGATGGATCCCGCTAGCGTGGTTTTTGTAACAAAGCCTTTGTCGCTGGTCGGCGAATATTGACCTTTTGTTAATCCATATATTTTGTTATTTTGATAAATATCCACAACATCGATATTTCTTCGGCAGGCGTGAATAAGATGATTTCCGCCCATACTATATCCATCGCCGTCACCGTGCGCCAGAATGATTTTCAAATCGTGATTCGACAACTGCGCTCCGGTTGCCACAGCCAAAGAGCGCCCGTGGAGCGTCATCAAGCTGTTGACTCGCGTGTAGTCAGGAAGTTTACTGCCGCAGCCGATCCCGGATACAACCAGTACCTCATGCGGCTCAATATTCTGATTTGCCAATGCTGATTTAAATGCATTCCATATTCCGAAATTACCGCATCCGGGACACCATGTCGGCTTAAGCGGGTAATAATAGTCTTGTACCTCAACCATTTCTTCCTCTTTTTTCTAATTTTTTCAAATGTTCTAAGATGTATTCCGGCGAGAACGGTCTGCCGTCGAATTTCAAAATGTGCTCCTCGATTTTAACGCCTGTCGTCATTTGCAAAAGACTACCGAGTTGAGCGGTATAATTGCCTTCAACAGTGATTAGCCGTTTTCTGTTTTTCAAGACCGGCATCACTTTTTCTACCGGCATCGGAAACAGATCGATAAACTGAATGATATTTGCTGTGTTCGAAGTTTCGTTATTCAATCGATTCATGGCTTCTGTTAACGGAGCCAGGGTGGAGCCCCAGCAAACGAACGTGATGTCTGCATCTTCAAGACCATGAGTCTTCGGTGGATTCATATCCGCAAGCGCTGTTTCCAATTTTTTCATTCGCTTGGTATTCATCCGGATTCTATTATCCGCAGCTTCCACGATTTCACCCAGTTCATTATGCTCGTCGCTCGTTGTTTTGAAGATAGCGTTCTGATGTCCCGGGAGAGCCCGGGGTGAAATGCCATTTTCAGTAAATTTATAGCGCTTATATTCACCGTCGATTTTATCCAGATCGTCATCTGTGAGCAATGCACCGCGATCGATCTTTATAGCACCGAGATCGATATTATTTTTATCCAATGTTCTGTTGGAAGTTGCCAAAAATTGATCTGTCATCAGGATCACCGGCGTCTGGTATTTCTCCGCCAGATTGAGCGCCCTGCCGCCGCATTCATAACATTCCTCGATAGTTCCCGGTGCGATGACGATTCTCGGAAATTCTCCCTGCGATGCATTGATTGCATAAAGCAAATCCGCCTGCTCTGTACGGGTTGCCAGGCTCGTCGATGGACCGGGTCGCTGTGCAAGTACGATCACAATTGGCTCTTCCAGCATACCTGCCAGCCCCAGGGCTTCCACCATCAGCGAAAATCCGCCGCCCGATGTGGGAACAAGTGCCCGCGCTCCGACATGAGCCGCGCCCACTGACATACACACAGCAGCGATTTCATCCTCCGCCTGCTTGGAAACAATGCCGTACTCATCGGCATGTTTGTTCAGCCATTCGAAAATGGATGAACCGGGAGTCATGGGATAGGCAGATACGAAATTGCATCCGGCAACTAATGCACCAAGACTGATTGCTTCGTTACCGTTCATCACCATTCGCTGGGCTCCGTTTTGCTGCTCCATATTAAACTTGAAACTGTCGCCGAATTTCGACGCCGCATGATCATGTGCGGACTCTGCTACTTTTTTGTTTATATTAATTACCTTATCGCCTTTTTTTCTGAAATTGTCTTCGATAACAGACAACAGATGTTTAATCGGGAAATTCGTGAGTCCAGCCACCGCTCCCAGCGCTGCGGTATTTGCCATCATCTTGCTGCCGCCGGCTTCCCCCGCGATATCGTATAGCGGCAAAGGAATGGGTATCGCTTCCCTATCTTTTATGCGGTCTTCATCAATTTCCAGCGACGGATCGTAAACCACGGCACCACCGGGCACGATTTTCCCCAAATGAATGTCAACGGTTTCAGCGGTTAACGCGATCAGCAAGTGTACTGGTTCAGTCCAACTGACAATCGGCTCCGTCGATGTTTTGATCAAATAGAAATTATGACCTCCGCGGATTCTGGAACGATTATCCTGGACGCTGAATACGTGCAGACCACCGCGATTAAGTGCCTTGCAAAATCCTGCTCCGCTCGATTCGAGTCCCTGTCCGGCATTACCGCCGATGATAAGCGTCAATTCACTCATGTCGTTTTGCCTTTTCTGCATTTGTGTTTGTAAAGGAGTGGCAGAAATCAATTTCTCTGCCACTCTCGTTTTTGTTTATTGCAGGTCAGATCAATCAGTTACTTCAAATTGACTCTTATCCGCGCCGCATACCGGGCAAAGCCAATCATCAGGGATATCTGCGAATTTAGTTCCCGGATCAACGCCGTTATCAGGATCGCCTTCTTCCGGATCGTAAATGTAACCACACACAACGCATATATATTTCTCCATAGTGCGTACTCCTTAAGTTTAACCGATTATATTAGATTGATTTAATTTTTCCTTCGCGTGAACATTAACTTATTTTTAAAATCTTTTCCTCCGGTTCCTGGTGCTTAAAAAAACTCTTTAACCGGGATATTTGCCAATGATAAAATCCTTGAGATAACGATTTTCCACATCTACTTCTTTCAGTCTTGCCTTAACTACATCGCCGATGGAAATAATGCCTGCAAGCTCCGATTCATCGATCACCGGAAGATGGCGGATGCGATTCTCTGTCATCACAGCCTCCACATATTCGAGTTCATCATCCGATTTTCCGACGATGATGTCTTTAGTCATGAATTCCTCTACTTTAACCTCTTTAATCTTTTCATAATTATGCAAAACCTGCATCAGAACATCACGAGCAGCGATGATTCCGACAATTTGTTTTTGATTATTCAGGACAAGCAAGGAACCAACCCGATGCGCCGCAAAGATTCCCATCGCCTCGAATACGGATTTTTTGTGGTCAATTGTAATTACATCACTTCCTTTTGCTGCCAACACATCTTTAATCTTCATGGTACTGTCTCCCTGTTTTTTTGCATCGCATTAATAAATTACCATTTAGATGAATCAACGCTCAAATGGTTGCAGTTTTGTTGTTCATAATTCCTAAAACCAAAACGACCGGAAAATATTGAAACCAAAGCGATACTCATTCTCTTCGATCTTTAAAGTTCCACCGGGAAGATATTGATCCGCAGTTAATCCAAGGTTATTTGTGATAAATACCTGAAATACATGCCCGCCTGCTTTAGCTTCCCAACCAATGCCCCAGCCACTCGCTGCCTGCTCATATCCGTTGAGAACAGGTATATATTCCGCAATTATTGAATGTTGTTTGTAAAATGTGTATTTCGTGCCGATTCCCAGCGCCAGTGTTCCCTCGGAATCATCTTCCAGTGGATTTGTATTGCTGGAATACGCAGGTACTAACAGCAGTGATAGATCATCGACGATCTGTCTGCTCAAAATTAATTGGGCATTGAATTTCATATTTTCCGAACGGAAAGTTTCCTTGCCTGGCACTTCCTGTGTCACCCAGCCTCCTCCGATAAACAGGGCTGCGTTTAGGGGTAAACCAAGCGTACCGCCCTGATGGATCATATTCCATTTTCCGGCAATCTCCCATTGATGGCTCAATGTCTCGTGCCCGATACTGATACTCACATCCTTTGTAATTCCAAATCCCAGACTCAACAGGACATCTGCCGGACCGTTCAAGCCCCAGTATACTTCATAGCCTTCCTTGATCGGGAAAAAGAAACGATGTGAAACGCGAAACAG
>WJJN01000651.1 GCA_014729735.1 Candidatus Zhuqueibacterota bacterium | reverse complement strand
AGCTCAAAAAACCGTCCCTTTTCATTTTTCTCACAGGAAATGGCAGGGTGAATTTCCAGGGGATTGCAGAGTGCAGATGCTTCCTGAAAAACCTCGAACAGATCGAATTTCTGAAATGATCTGAAATAATAGCGCAGCTCGATAGAACCGGGCTGCGTAATTCTGAAATTCGTGTCCCAGTAATTATTCAGCGACCATGCCAATAGCATAGGATTTGCTTTCCTTTGAATCGACGAACTCCGGCTGCCGAAATTAAAATCACCAACCTGCACTATTGGCGCATCAGGACAGTAAAGCGCTGCACCATGATTTTCATCATACAGCGCGACAAATGAATTGACTGCCAGCCAGTCGCGGCAACTGCCCGGCAATTGCTGTACATCGAGCTCAACCGGAACGCCGGCTGTGTCGAAATGACAGCGCCAGCCTTTTGCCAGACTGAGAGGAAAAGCAAAGTAAACGGATTCCGGTGTACGCACATCCTGTTTCATAAGTTTGAGATTCAATTCGATTACAGGAGAGTCATTCGCAATCAAAATCCGCTGTTCCAGAAATTCCGATCCCGGCACATCGAATTCCAGCACCAACTCGATACCGCGGGCATTCTCCTCGATGCGATTTCCCCGCGGTTTGATGGCAGTGCGGCGTACCAGTGTCATTTCATCGTTCCAACAGGAGATGTCGAATTTTTCTTTTTCCATATCCCGGTTATAAAGCGCCTTGCGGTCGCCTTTGAAAAGCGGATCAGGGAATTCCTGTACAAATTGGAAGAACGTATAATCACCAGATCCGTCAATGATGCACCAATCATTCTTTTTATCGATTAACCTTATAATGCGTCCGGTGCATGGGTCGTATTCGAGATTGTACCAGTCCGATTCGATATAATTAATTTTTTCAACATCATCTTCATCTGTGCAGTAAATTTTGATACCGGAGTTACCTGCCTTGCTTTTTTCACCAAATTGAACGCGTCGCGGCTCATCGTTCGATTGCAAATCATCCAGCCGAATTTTTTTCCAGCTATACGGCTCTATTGTGATGGGTCCTGCCAGCGGTGCCATTTTAAGGCGATCATATCGCTCTGTCCATGAATGACGGGATGTACGCAACCGCTTCCCTTCGAGCCGCCACCAGTCCGGTATTGGGATCAGCTCTGTGCGCCGTACACCACTCGGATTGACAACGAGGACTCCATCCTGAGTAAAAGCTGTTTCCGAATTTCCTGCCAGTTTTTCCAGTTCATCTACAATCAGATATTCGGTAATTTCACGCGCCTGATAGGCAAACGAATCCTTTAATTTTGCCTGTGATTTCACAAACGGATGGTCGTGATCTTCGGAATTAAACGCGCCCCAGGTGTGTTCATCATATAAATTCAAATATTTCCATGCCTTCTCATATAAATTTTTTCGCGGGCTATCATGCTTTTCAGTAGCCGCCGCGAGCAATTCTGCTGTTCGAAGGCGGTATTTCGTATGTTGATTCACCTTAGTTTCTACTGCTGTAGAGGCTACGCCAAAGGACCAGTAATCAGTCCAGTCGCCGGAATAAAGCTTCAGTTTTTCTCGCGGTATTTCTTTGATGCGTTGCAGCAGCATTTCCGGAGTGATAAAGCGAATTGGCGGTGTGTTTTCATGCTTGTTCCATTCCCGGATCAGTTGTGCGACTTCGGGATTGGGCGGTGAATTATCCCAGCAGACCGGTGCATTTGCTGTTGTAAGATAAATGAAATCAAGATCGTAATTCTTTTCTTCAAGATGTTCCAAATACTCTGCTAATCCACGGCGCATTTCGTTCAAATCTTTTTTATACGAATATAATAATTGATCGAACATCGTGTAGTGCGCACCGTTCATTACAAGCAACTCCCTGCCGGATGGTGCCTGCCAGCGAAACACCGCCGGTCTCTCCACTGTGATCCCCCCGAAATGAAGATTGATCGCCATAATCAACAATTCGATCCCGCTATCAATGAGAATATCGGCAAGCGACCACGGCACACCATTGATATCATGTTGATTGACAGTCCGAATCCTAATCCCGAATTTACGCTGTAAATAATCCGATTTGTACAGCAATCTCACCAATTGCTCCGCGCTGCACAACGGCGTAATATTGAAATCCATTCCGGAAATCCCGATTCGTCCTTCTTTCAAATATTTTTCAAATCGCGCCACATCTCTTTCCGAAGCTGTTTCCAGCCATTTCAGAACCTGCGTAGTGGCTTCACACGTCCAGCGTGGTTGCGAAAATTCGTCCCAATCTTTCGTAGAATCGAGCAGGATTAGTGCCTGATCGATAAAATCCCGTTGCAGTTCCATAACCACTGGTTGCGTGTGAGTATACCCAATGTCGAAGTGACTATGATGCAACACTAAAATTTCTTTAATATCTGTCATGCAGTTCATCTCATTGTATACATATATCGACTAACCAATAATGATAAGTTAGCCAAAAACGTTTAAACTTTCAACTTATAAATTCAATAAATTCTCAGTTAGAAAAAAAGACCGTTCAACTGATACTATACAATGTAAAGAATCTGTACAGTCCACGCTATTATTTTTTTGTCAATTATCATTAAGTTTTCAATACTGTAAGCTTATTTAACAAAACTCGCCTCATTCTGCATTAATGGAATTCTTATATCCCTCTTACTGAAAGGGGGCAGAGCGTTTTTCAAATACTATGCCTCTGGCATAAAATTTGTCATTAAATTAGTTCAAACATTACCTCGGGGGTATCAATGAATAGATCAACTATGATGAAAATATTAATTACGGTTATTTTAATACCCTGTTTTTGCTATGGCGGGATACCATATAAGTTATCTGATTTCGTAAAAATGAACCTTGGTGTACATACCAGTGATAGCGAAGACCAGTTCATCAGCATGTTACACGCATATAATCATGCCTATGGTGTTCGTTATTCGATCCGCCAGTTGTACAATAATATTGTAAGAACTGACGAGCTTTTCAGTATTAATAGTCGATTCACGTCTAAAGCAATCGCCCGGACTACCGGAATTTCATCACGCTTTGGCTGGTACGATCCCGCAGATCCGGTGAACTCCCGCCAGTCACTTTTTGGCATGGATGGCGAATATTTTGGCTATTTTTATGATGTGCCACGTTCAGTCGAGCCTGGGATACAATCTATTGGTTTCTATCTCGATGCAACTGAATATTCTCATCCGGCATACACCGGTGGATTATGGTACTCACAATCTGCAATGAATTCTGATGTCGGAAACTTCGACCATCTCATTGCTTTACGTGCACCGGACGAGTGGCTCGCAAGAAATTCCACGATTGGCACGAGCTATTTACTGTGCTGGGAAGACATGTTCTGGCGGGGCGGAAGTTATTCGAAAAGATTTCGAGATGGTTACTCTCCGAACAGTTACATCCCGGAACTCGGCGTTTATCAATCAGATCGGGATTACAATGATTTCATGATTCAGATTGATCAGATAGTAGCGGTCCCGGAATCCGGAACTCTGCTTCTTCTCCTACTGGGAAGCATTCTTCTTTTCGGAATGAAATATTACACGAAGCACAAAGATGAAGTTTTAAACTAATAGAGTTGTTTTTTGGGGGAAACCGCTGTGCCAATTTTTGTGTTTAAAGACGCAAGAATGAACAGCGGTTTTTTTTATTTATGAAGTCAGGAAAAAAATTTACGTAGTTTGTTTGCTAATGTGCATACTTCCCGGGTTGGTATTTGTTGAGGGACAGGTTGACGAAATTTTGTGAGTCGAAGAATATTTCCGTTACTGCTGATTTGGTAATCCACTTTATCCAGCAGCTTGTGCATTATGAAAATTCCCAGCCCGCCTTTTTTACCTTCAGCGACATAGCTTTGTAGATTTGGTTTGGCAACAAGGCTTGGATCAAAGCTTTTACCCTTATCCACCAGTTCAATTGTAAAGCTTTCACTCTTCACAATTGCTTTCATGGTAATGGAGCCATCTTTATGTCCATACCCATGTTCGATGATATTCGTACACGCTTCATCCACCGATGCTTTGAAGGCATATAGCTCGTTAGGAGTAAAGTTGTATTTCTCACCGATACGAGAAATAAATTTTCGAAGAACACGGAGATAACTTACCTGTGCAGGAACTTTTACCTGCTCCATAATGACATTTTGAACCACCTGATACTTTCCTCATTCTATGTTTACGATCAGTATAACCGAGACACACAAACAAAAATCATTCCAACATGT
>WJJN01000093.1 GCA_014729735.1 Candidatus Zhuqueibacterota bacterium | reverse complement strand
GTACGCAAGCCGTTCGATAAATCCATCCCGCGGATATTGGTGATAATCTCCTTCAAATGTAATTCTCTTAAGAGTCGTGTAATTATCACACAAGATATGAAAAATCGTACCCCATTCCAGTTTCCGTTTTTTTTCTAGAGAGGTAAAAAGCGACAGATCATGTGCCATTGCCTGAAATTTATCTCTGCCCAGATGAGTTACAAAATCCGGAATAACATTTCCTAGAATCAATTCAGCGTCCGGACTATCAGAGAATTTTGGCTCAACATTTCGATAGGCTAACAGCAACAAATATGTATGCGTAAAGGTTAACATGAATTGAATATAGCACATTTGCGGGAAGATTGCAATAAAAAGCCCTGACCTTTCGATCAGGGCTCGTGATAAAAAAATAAGTATAGAGGAAATGGATTGCCATTTTTATAAAGCATCAGTGTAGCGAGATGCTCTGGAGTAATATTCGCTTTCGGGATACTCGGTCATTAGTCGTTCATACATCTGCCGCGCCATCTGATGATTTCCTAACTTGGAATAACATCGTCCCATCATTAGCAGCGCATCGTCATTTTTCACGCTGCGCGAAAAGTCGAACACCTGACTGAACGCACCTAACGCTGCATCATAATCATTCTTTCCAAAATAACATTCTCCCAGCCAATACTGGGAATTGCTCGCCAGGCGGTGATTCGGATATTCTTCCAAAAGCATGTTGAATATATAGATTGCCGCATCATACTCTTTCGCGTAAAAATTTTCCAGTGCCTGCTCATAGCTCGTGGCGTAATCATCTACGTTCATATTCATGGAAGATGCCAGCGCGGGATTACGTGTCTGCATACCGTTTTCAAGTTGCGCCAGCCGATCGCGTCGAGACTCTAATTGCGCTTTTAGTTCTTCAATTTCCAGCTCTTTTTGACGGATTGCGTCTCCCAATTCGTCTGCCCGCGATTTAAGACGTATAAATTCTTCCATAGTCATGTTGGAATCTTCCGATTCCTCGAAGTCTTCAATGCCATCGATGATCGAACCAAATTCCTCATCGCCTTCAGCGCCGCTTAACTCTTCAATGGGTACTTTTTCCGCAATGACTTTAGGACCTGATTGCGGTCTTCTGGGAGTAAGATAATAGGTAAAGCCACCCCTGATATTCAAATAACCGTCCCTCGCCTGTGCGTGTCTGCCGTCAAAATCATCGCCGGTAGTCCAGCGGTAATCGGAATATGCATCGAGAGAAAAGGATGGTGAAAGCCTCCATTCGGCGCCTCCTCCCAAAAACCAGGTGCCATCGAAGAAACGATCCCAGCCATTGTATTTGAAATTGATAATTCCAAGACCGGCATGCGCATAAGGCTGGAATTTACTATTCGGAGCGAGGTTGTATCCAGCTCGAATGTCAAAATTGATTAAGTTTGTTATAAATGTGCTTTTATCAAACCCAAATGTACCATCGCTTAATTCTCCATATCCAAGAGCTCCGGTCATGAAAAATCTGTCATTTACGAGGTACTTTGCATAAGTTTCAAAAGCGATTCCGAATCCCGTATTTTCTATGTCGCCGTATATTTTCTGTCCACCAAAATTAAAACCGACTCCCAGCTTATCTTCAATCGTTTGACCATAAACAGAGGAGAACAGATATAACATGAATACCAGTGCATAGATGAAGTGTTTCATTTTTCATGTCTCCTATTATCCCCCTATTTTGTTTCCAATTACATACTAATTTGACTATCCGTAAAATAATAATGAGAGAAATTAAGTAAACGCACTTAACTTCCCTCAATATTATTTGAATCTTAATATGTTTCGAGCTGAAAATATTCTTTAAGATCCACGGGAATCACATCGTTGATTGTTATCTTTTTCTCCGAGTAAATGTTGTACGCTTTGATCAGTTCATCCATTTTCGCCTTCGATTCCACACAATTAACTTCATCCAGATTCTTTTTCACTTTCTTACGCAATGTCAAAATTTCATCACCAATTTGTTCGAAATAATAATTACTCATCGATTTGGCTATTAAACCTTCAACTTGTTTTTTAACTTCCTTATCTCTTCCAGCGAGATATTTAATCGTATTTTTCAAGTGAAACAAATTTAAATCTCTTAATAACTTAGAATCCTTTCCCAGATAGATGAATAATGCCGGATACCGATTGTAATATTCTGTTTTTAAGGCGATATTTGATAACAGATATTGTTCCACAACAACTCGTTCACCAAAAGAAATATCACGATGAGCCGCATACTTAAGGGAATTTGCTTCTTTCGAATATTCAACCCTTACTAATAAATCTGAAAACGAAAAGTATAGTAGCTCCTTCATATCGACCTGTTCTTTTAGTAAAAAAGTTTAAGTATTTAAAAATGTTCGTACTGTATTTTTACAAATACTATGCCATTCAAAAGTTACACTGTTTAGGTTACGTAACTTTAATATAATCAACTAAGAAATTTTTAACAGAATGATATGAATGAAAATAGCTTGTATTAAGTCAAAACAAAATTGTCTCGGTGTGAGGCAATTTTCTGATGTTATTGGCAGGTAAAATTTAACGCGTCCATTATGAGATTTTCCTCGAGGTGTTCTGCATGTTCAAATTCACCGGGGGTCTTAAGCAGATAAAAATGGCGCAACATATGCTCTTCTTTGAGAGTCTGAATTAGTTTTTTCTTTTCATCATCAGAAATCGATACTTCTAACGGAATTTGTTTCAAGATTCTCATCAGCGCCTCAAAATCCTGCTCGGAAAGCAATTCCGATTTCCGTGCAAGACACAATTCAATATGAATGCCTAACAGTTGAGTTTTGCCGTCATTCAGCGGACTAGCGACACTTTGTTGTTTTATAATTTGCACAATTCGACTTCCGAGCCTATAAATACCCTCTCCGGATTTCTTGAAATGTCTTACCCGATGTCCATGATATTCTGTCATGAATTCTTCCACTGCATCCATTTCCATGTTTAAAATTCGTTGAACATAGGACTGAAATACGTTGATGAAACCATGCGTATCTATTGCGCAATATTGCAGGACCGCTGCAATACCGGACAGGATATCACTCTCATTTAAACTTTTTAGCAATCCGATATCGATCCAAACCAAGTTTGGTCTCGTGTCAATCATCAACTGGTTTGGGATATTGCCGACATTTAAGCGTGCGCTAATATCATGTACACTGCTGGTTTGGGCTAAAAGCGTAGCTGGGATTAATATAAGATTAACCGGAGAATGCCATATCCGAGAAATAAATCCTGCAATATTAAGGATAGTATTATTCCCAAGTGCAATGATTGTCCGTACATCATAATTCTCTGATACGATTTTTTCGCATACTTGCCTGATTTGTCTCAGATTTCGGTGTTTATCGCCGGCAGGCACATTCAACGTGATAAATTGAATATTG
>WJJN01000650.1 GCA_014729735.1 Candidatus Zhuqueibacterota bacterium | reverse complement strand
TCCTCGCCGGACCAGGCAGGTTCGGGAAATTCCCGGCGTTTCATCATTTCACGAAATTTTTCAGGTGACTGACTGTATTGCTGCCATCGGAATGAATAAGGTGTTAAGCAAAATCCCCAACGAAAACAGGAATCCTCGCTCGTCAGGAACCACGGCACAAACTCCGCCAAATGCCGGTCACCCGCTGCGGGCAATACTCCAAATCGACGAAACAGCTCGTATGTTACCTGATAATGATTGATATACACATTCTTTGCCTTCTCGATCTCCTGCCGGGAATAGGGTCTCAGTATTCCGGGTTGGCGGATATATTCGGATAGCAATTTTAGAAGGTCAGTATCGTTGTAGGCAGCACGGTCGATCCACGTAAAATGGTTAATCCCGAGCACATTAATATCGATATCCTGTCTCGGCGGAGCTGGTTCTCCGGTCATTTTCGAATAGACTTTTGCCAACATTTTTTGAGTTCCGAACACCTCGTGGCAGCAGGCGAATGCCTTAATACCCGGAAATGTTTCAAATAATGTCCGGGTACATACTGACATCGGATTGGAAAAATTCAGCACCCAGGCATCGGCGGCGTGTTCAGCAACAGCTTCAGCAATAACCCGATAGTCCCGGATTGCCCGCAAGGAGCGAATAGACCCTCCCGGACCGACCGTATCCCCTACTGCCTGATAGATACCATACTGTTCCGGTTCTTCAAGATCGATTTTCATTAATTCAATCGATCCCGGCTGAATGGAAGCGAATACAAAATCCGCATCCTCCAGCGCTTGTTTTAAAGATGGTACCGCTTTGTAGTGCCATTTCGAAGCAGCCTTCGGATGCGACTGCAGCCAGTTTCCGAACCGGGCATTCAAATCTGCCATCGAGGGATCAATATCATATAATCGAATTTCACCGGTGAATCCGTCATGAAGCAGCAGATCGTTCATCAGGAAGTGCGCCCAGTTACGACTCCCACCGCCGATATAAGCAATTCGCACCGGAATCGGTTTATTTTCTTCATCAGGGTTTCTCATATTTTCCACTACTTTTTAAATTTCGGTAAACTCCGATCATCCCTTCCAAACGGCACCACATCGGAAGTGCGCATGTACCAATCCAGCATTTCATCTTTTAATCTTTGTTTGATCTGCTCGTATTCCGGCTTGTGGATTACATTCGCCAATTCGAGAGGATCTTCGTGCATGTCGTATAATTCATTCTGATTATTCGACCGGAGAACCAGTTTATATTTTCGATTACGGATCATCGTGGTGCGGCTGATGGTTTCCGGGTATTTGACTTCCAGCTCGATTTTAGGATAATAGATATGATCCGGGCTGAACATCTCGATTGGCTCGAATGCGTGTGGTTCATTCGTATTATATCCACCTTCGGCAAATACAAACCGATCCGGATCGCCAGGTTTGCCGTGCAATTGTGGAATAAGACTCCGGGCAAAATGCGTATGCTGCGGTTCGATGTCTGCAAGCTCGAGGCAGGTTGCCATCACATCGTGCAGCTCAACCAATTCATTGACCACATGTCCCTGCGCACCACCCGGCAGACGAATGATCAGCGGAACACGCAAAATGCAATCATCCATCGCCGCCGACCATTTTTCCACAAGCCCGTAATCTCCTGCCCATTCACCATGATCAGAACAAAAAATGAACGCCGTGTCCTGATCGTGATTGGTCTTTTCCACTGCTGATAACAAATCTCCTAAAAGCCAATCGAGGTAACTGATCATCCCCAAATACACCGCATTGATTTTGTGAAGAAAATCCTGATCCAATTTATCAAGATTGCGCGATTTATGAATAGCTTCGTAAAATCCGGGTTTGCCTTCGAAATTCGCCGGTCTCAGTGGTGGAATATCTTCTGTATCATATTTGTTGTAAAATTCTGCAGGCGCGGTAAACGGCGGATGCGGAAAGAACAGGGGCAAAAAGATGCAAAAGGGTTTGTCAGAATCGTGTTCATTTAATATTCGCTTTGCTGCCTGTATTCTTTTATAATCAGGATATTCTGCTTTGTCTTTTCCTTCTTTGAACAGAAATGAAAAATAGCGGGGATCATCTTTTTGCCACGGATTGTCCTTACCACTCCACTCCGGACCATCTGCAAAGAAATTCCATTCCGTGGCGCTCTCCCCGAAACGATCATGAACCAGCACATCGTTTTTGCCATACCAGTAAACATCATAGCCGTTCTGCTTCAAATATTTGAATAGATTCGGTTCATGCGGCTTTAACAAATTGTAAACAGTGCGATGTCCCTGCACATGCGGATACCATCCGGTGAACATATTGCACCGGGACGCGATGCACACCGGATATGCAGCCTGACAATGATCGAAACGGGTGCCCTCGGCAGCAAGCCGGTCGATATTCGGCGTTTCAACCAGCGGATGCCCGTAGCAGCCGATGTAGTCCGCCCGCAACTGATCGGGCATGAAGATGATGATATTCGGTCTTGCCGCGCTTTTGCCTCCTTGCAATTTTATCGGATTTGTCAGGAGTGATGATATCGCTGCGGCTGAAGAAATATACATGAATTCCCGGCGTGAGAATTGATGATTTTTCATTTTGCATTTTCTTTCATTTTAATTAGTACGCTTTATTCTCATACAACAGCACTCTTGAATGCCTGTACCCCACAGAAATAATATCCGGATCGCCGTCGTTGTCGATGTCGACCACCTGAGTTCCCTGATGATGCTCATCCCCTTTATACACAATATGTGGACTCCATTTGCCGCCAGAGCCGTCGACATTTTCAAAGATGAATAGCCGGCATTGATCCAGCTTTTCCATTTTCGGCGTATGCTCTCCGGCAATGATATCCAAATCTCCGTCCCGATCCATATCTGCAATATCCAGACTCAATGGATCGAATGCCAGAATTGTGCTGTCTGCAACGATATGCTCTTTCCATTCCGTGCTCAAATCAGCAGGCTGTTCATACCAGTTCAGCAATCTCCCTTTGTGACCGAAAACAGCATCCAGTCTGCCATCCCGGTTTAGATCGGCGAGCCGGCAGCGGTGATTTATTCTGGATGGCGGATCGGCAATATCGACCGGAACAAAACGATCGTCGCCGTTATTTCGCAGCCACTGCAGCTTACTGCCGTCACGACCTGAAATGAGTATATCCACATCGCCATCCCGGTTGATATCACCACCATCCACGCTCTTGGTTCTGCCGTCCCATGCGGCAAGCAGCTTATCTGTCCATTGCTGTACCGCAGGATTTTGAGGCACGGCAATGAGTCTAATCCCGTCTCCGTTTTTATATGTGTATACAATTTCTGTAGAACCATCACAGGAAAAATCACCGGCAATCGCACCCTGCACAAATCCGCCTTTTCCCATGATGTTTTTGAACAGCGTGTAATTACCACGTCGATCATTTCTCGCCCAGCCAAAGCCTTCGCCAAATACATCGGGATCGCCATCCCGATCAAAATCATGCACTATATGAGCAGTACCCAGTTCATTGCCGAATTCGGAACGTTGCCATGCATCCCCGATTTTTCCGGGATTTGAGTACAAGCCGGTTCCTGTCACAATATCCGGTTTACCATCCAGATCGAGATCACCCGCTCGAATAATATAGCGGGAGGCATTTTCTTCATCGATAATATGACGGTTCCATTTGTCCATGGGCAGTTTCTTGATATTTGGATTCAGCCAGATTCTCGGGCGTATGTCATTCTCATAATTTTTGCCGATAATATCCGGATCGCCATCATTATCGATATCCGCCACCTGTGCTTTATGCGACCCGGAAAATGATATCACCCTCGGAATCCATTCGTTCTTTGTAATATCAACATTTTCGATAAGCACGATTCGCCTGAATTCAGTGTGATGCATTTCAGCCGCCATAATATCAAGGTCACCATCTATGTCAAAGTCAGCGAGTTCAAGCGAATGCAAGCCTTCATATCCGGGAAGTATGATGTGTCCTTCCCATTCAGAGTCATCATTTCCTAAAGGATTCTGATACCAGGAAATCCCGTGATCCGATTCCTCTCCGGTCAGCACAATATCCAGCCAGCCGTCTTTATCTAGATCCGCCACTTCAACCTGGGCTTCATCAGTCCAATTGCTATCGATAGTGAATCTTTCCCAGGGCGTCTTTTCGGGATCACCGGGATTCGCATACCATCCTTGCCCCCACACGACATCCGGATTCCCGTCCCGGTTCATATCAGCGATGGCTGCACTGCCGTGTTTATCAGTGGATTCCACAATTTTAACAAGCCGCCATTCATCGGTTTCCGGATTTTCGGGTCCCGGCACAAACCACAATGTTTTTTTGAAGGCGGCAATGATAAAATCGAGCCGTCCATCGTGATTCAAATCAAGAGATTTTCGTTTTTTGATCACTGGATCAACATAAGTAGTGAAAAT
>WJJN01000649.1 GCA_014729735.1 Candidatus Zhuqueibacterota bacterium | reverse complement strand
GCTTCGGGTGTAAATTCTTTGGATTGAAAACCGAGTATTTCGGTATAAAACTCGTGGGCTTTGATCGGATCATCCACAAGAATGCTGGTCAATAGAATTTTCATTCCGGATTCCTTTTCTGGTTTTTCTTGATTTGTGCATGCAAGTGCTAAACAAATAACAATCAACAAAAAAAGTGATTCATAATATTTACGATGAAGAGTCATGATATTCTCCTTTTAAGTAACAGAAACAGATTGTTTGATTGATTGATCACAATTTATCATATTCTTCCGGTTCGACATCTGGTAATTGGGAAAGCGCTTGCTCGAATTTTTTTATATCTGCTCTGGCTGCTCGTTTCTCTAGATAATCATTTGCAGCAAATCACTCCAGGCGGTAGATTGTAACGTGTTAGTTGCCAATAATTTCATTTAGACCTTCAATTATTGTATCCAGTTCTTCTGTCGCTAAGCTTCCAATTTTGTCGCCCAGTCGCTCGGTGGATAGAGTCCTGACTTGGCTGATTTTGACCCATGATTTCTTAGGCAATTTTACATTCGATAGCTCGTAAGTTAAAGGAAATCCGGCAATTTGAGGCTGGCTCGTAATTGCCATCGCAATTACGGTCCCGGAACGTTCATTAAAAATATCATGACTCACTATCAATATTGGTCGATAACCTGCTTGTTCTTTTCCTTTAACCGGATTCAGGTCAGCCCATATAATATCGCCTCTTAATATTCTGCCCATTCCGCGCTCTCCGTTGACAATCCTTCTTCGGATAATGATTGCTCAAAATTGATATCAAGTTTAGCGCATTCTTTGGCTAATCGGTTTTTATTGATGCGTGTTATTTTTTCCTGGACAGCATCTTGTATCGCTTTGCTCCTGTTCGGATACACATTATTTTGAACCATCTGGTCGAGCTCTTCTACAAGTTTCTGTTCTAATGATATTGCTATTTTTATTGAACTCATTATTTTGAACTCCTGGTATGGTTTTTTGTCATACTTTTATACTAAGATATGAAAATGTGGGAGAAAAAGCAATAGATAACTATTACATTGGCATAAAATATGAAAAAGAGAAATTATTTTGTAAAGCAACCGCCCCGGCGATTCCACCTATCCGTCAGATGAAATCGCTTTTTACACTAACTACTTCAGCACCGTCAGTTTCCGGGTTTGTGAAAATCCACCTGCCTTGAGCCGGTAGAAATAAATGCCGCTGGCGAATTGATCAGCTCGCAGATTTACCCTGTGAACGCCCGGTTCGAAACTGCCATTGATCAGGGTGGCGACCAGCCTGCCGGAAAGATCGTAGATTTTCAGGGTCACGTGCTCCGGTTCCGGGACTTCAAACCGGATTGTCGTCGCGGGATTGAATGGATTGGGGTAGTTCTGGCTCAGCGAAAATTCAGCCGGTTGATTGCTGATAAAATTGATTCCCGTGCTCGTTTTGACTTCTTCATAAACCTTGTAATCCCAACCCTGAAGCCCGAAATTCGCTTCTGCCTCGAAAGTGACTGTATCATTTTCAAAAACATCCACGTAATTTCCGAAATACAACGAATCCTGCAATGTTCCGCCAACATAGCCGGGAGAAAGATTGAAAATCGCAAATGTTTTCTCATCTTCCTTTTCCTGGATAAATGCGAATATCGAATTGTCGCTGGTGGTGCGAACCCGTTGAATATCGCCGCCATTTTCTCCGTTCCACAACGACTGATTTTCTCTTTTTAAATGAAGCAGTGTTGTGTACATATCGGTAAAAGGATGGTCGCGCCAGATGATTAGATCTTTATCGAAAAATTGCAGCCGCTTATCGAGTCCCGCTTCCTGCCCGCTGTAAATGAGCGGCATGCCGTCCAGTGTGCAGGTGAGCACGGCGAAAGGCTCTGCCGCATCTCCGAACTGCTCGAAAACGGTTCCGTGCCAGGAGTTTTCGTCGTGGTTCGATGTGAAATACATCCGGTAGTGCGAATCCGGGTATGTGTGCTGCTCGCTGCTGACGAAATTCGCCAGCGAATTCGCATTGTTCCATCTCTCGACAATGCGCTTTAAAACACCGTCCCCAAAGCCGTGCAATCCCCAGGCAAAGGTCATGTCAAATCCCGCATTGTGATATTGCACCCCATCGGCTTCGGCGAGTATGAAAATATCCGGCGCATCATTTTTCAATTCGCTAATAGCAGTTTGCCAGAAATCCATCGGAACCATGCTGGCAGCGTCGCAGCGGAATCCATCGACATTGATTTCATCGACCCAGTACTTCATGGCAGCGATCATGTAGTCCCGCAAGCCCTGCTTGCTGTAATCCAGATCGATCACATCCGACCAGTTTGTGCCGGGCGGCGGGATAAAGTTGCCGTTTGCATCCTTGCTGTACCATTCCGGGTGTGAAACTGTCAACAGATTATCCCAGGCAGTATGATTCGCCACCCAGTCGATGATGACATACATCCCCATATCATGAATTTTCTCGACCAGCGCCTTAAATTCATCGATGGTCCCGAATTCGGGATTCACGCCGTAATAATCCTTGACCGAGTAGTAGCTGCCCAGTCGTCCCAGCCGGTTTTGCTGCCCGATGGGATGAATTGGCATGAACCACAGAATCCCGACTCCCATTTCTTTCAACCGCGGCAGATGCGATTCGAATGCAGCAAACGTGCCCGCTGCCGTGTATTGGCGGACATTCACTTCATAAATACCGAGATTATAGCTCCAGCTTTGATGATCCTGCGAGATGGATCCGATTGGAATTAGAAGAACAATAGCGAGAATCAGCAGAAATAATTTATCGAGCTTCAAGAAGAAATCCTTTTTAAATAATTGTAGCTTTATATTTTGAACAATATCGCGATAAGCATTGTTCCTTTGTTGGCGGCGCTCTTTTACTATGAGTAGCTAAGGTTTGATCAACTATTCATATATTTTTCTATTGCTTTTTAATATAAACAACATTATATTAATGCACACATTCTTAGTGTACAATTAATATCAATTAAAGGTGAATTCTATGTTAAAAAATATTACCCTTAGTGCTGATGAAAATTTAATTAAAAAGGCACGTGAAAAAGCGAGAGAAGAGCATACGACACTGAATGATAATTTTCGTAGATGGTTAAAAAGGTATGTTACTTCAGGTTCAAATAAATCCAATTACGATGATCTGATGAATGATCTAAATTATGTAAATCCTGGTCGAAAATTTTCGAGGGACGAACTCAATGAAAGATAAATTTTTCATTGATACGAATATTCTTATATATTCATTTGATAAATCTGAACCTACAAAACAAAAAATAGCAAAAGAAATAATTAGCAAAGCCTTTACTGGCTATGCTGGTTGCATCAGTTATCAGGTGATACAGGAATTTTTAAATGTTGCGACACAAAAGTTCGAGAAACCTTTAGCGAAAAATGATTGTTATAAATTCATGACTAATGTATTGGAACCGCTATGCGAAATCTTTCCGAGCATGGCACTTTACAAAGAGGCTTTAGAAATACAAGAAGGCTGGCAGTATTCTTTTTACGATTCACTTATTATATCAGCCGCCATACGGGCTAATTGTAATATACTATATACTGAAGATTTACAACACGAGCAACGTATACGAAATTTATTGATCATCAATCCTTTTATTCAGCAGTGATGAAGGCATCAGTGATATGTCCACTCTGCCTTTATACCGAGTGATGCTATTTTCATACATCCAGACCAAAATACCTTCTAAAACAGCTTCCGACACTTCCGATGTATTTTTATCAAGCAGCAGATGAGTGACTTTTTCATAAGCTTTAAATTCGATGCTCTCCGATTGCGATGCAATACAATTCCAGCATTCCAGATTTCGTTCCAATGTGCCGGAGGGATATGTTTCATCTGCCAGCCCCTGAATTGCGAATACATCTTTATTCAAATTTGTAATAATGCTATCTGCATTTTGAGAGTAGTTCATCCATTGGCACCAATAGGGGATACGATATCCCATGACGTAATAGTCAATAATGTAGTTATACTTATGATTATTTCTAAAATAATTGAATGCAACCCGAGTGTAAAATTTAACTTCATTGCTCGTATTCGGATCTGATGTAATTCTCGCCAACATAAGAGTGTCAACGGCAAATGCAGGAGAAGCGATTAAAACGATCCCTTTTATGGCGTCTTTTTCACTGGCAGCAACAGATGCCAAATTTCCCCCTTCTTCATGACCGATGATGAAAATCGAATTCTCGTCCACCTCGGAACGATTCCTGAGAAAATTGATCGAAGCGTGAATATCCTTTAATTGATCGTATTCCGAGATATTGCTTCTGCCAATATTATATTCCGGCAAAGACCGTTTATCATATCTCAACACAGCAAAGTTATGACTGCTTAAATATTCTGCCAGCATCTTATAAATGGGCACATCGACACTGTCGTTATCGACTATTTCGCCATCTCTATCGATTTGCCCAAAACGATTTATGATTAATACTCCGGGCACGTCATCTTCGACAAGAGGAATAGTCAATACACCATTCAAAGTTAAACCAATGCTCTGATAAGATACATTCTCGCTCTGAAACTCAGTTTCACGTATTTCCGGATTTTGCAAAGGATTTTTTGTTTTTGAGCATTGTAAGCAAGCAATTAAAAGGAAACAAAAAGCGAACTTTTGGGAGATTTTCATTTTGTTCTCCTAATCGGAATTATATACAATAGAAACTTGATTTGATTTGTGAACTACTGAGACATCAATCTTTTATTACGCCAGGATATTATTTGGGTAATGTCATTCTTTCCATTTATCTATCAATTCCTGCGCATCATAAATAAGCACATTTTCTGCTTCCCACTCATCGATTTTTTTGCCCTTCTGTGCATTGACTTCATTGATGAATGCATTTAAAATGTTAACCGCCGCGTTGTTATTTCCTTTCTCATGCTGCTTAATTGCATTTTCTGCCTTTTTTTTCAGGCTATTGTAGATACCTTCATCTTTAATATACTCAAAGTGATAGCATAATTCAATATCTTTAATAAACGTATTATCGGTTACTAATTTTTTTATTTCGGTGTTTTCCTTGCTGGCACGATCATATTTGAAACTTACTTCAACAACAGTTGCAGAATCGACAAAACCACCAGCGACGACATTCGTTCTTGATCCATTTTCATGGCTTGCCATCACGTTAACACCAAAATGAGTTTTGCCAAAACCAGAAACGATAATTTTGTACTCACCACTCAACTTATTACTTACCATTGCCGTTATTGTTGGCGAATTTGGATCAGCTTCCATTGTTCCATTCTCGTTCAGCATGCCAATACCTGCTGCGCCGACATCAGATCCGGGTATACCATCGTAAGTTTTATCTTCTAAAATGTTATATCCTGTTTTTCGACCGCTCGGATCAATTATCATTAATGCGATATTTCCGTATCCATCGATCTGCATCGCAATTAAATTTTTGTATGCGAAACCAATCGATAGCATAACTAGAAATAGCAGGAATATTTTATTAGTTTTCATTACACGTCCTTTCATATATAACTGCACGATATATTTTGTTATTATAACTTTTTAATGTTTTATTTTCGCTGTTTCCGGGATCAAGTATTATATACTGTTTCTTTTTTTTCTCGGTAACAAGCACCCAATGGTTGCTATAGTGATTTTCAACCAAAACAATGACATAATGGCAACTTTCTAAATATGAATCAATAAGTTTGGTTTTAATTGGTTTTCGTTTTAGCCAATTATCTTTATGAGTTCCAATAAGAGTAGGATATTCATCTTTAATTGCCTGTGCACCATAGTCATTTACAGCACTCCAATCAACTGCGCCAGACCAGTTTCCCCAATAATTCTTCCCCCAATATCCATCTCTATTCATAGCTTTATTAAGTACTGATGGATCATAATCATAGCCAGCACTTTTCAGCACCATTGCCATACAGGTAAGTGCACACCCTTTCTGACGTATTTTGTAATGGTATTCTGGCTGCATTATTGTCTTCCCGTTTTTGGATAGCCTTTTATAAAAATCATATAGTTCATTTCGCCAGGCTGGATCACCTTGATTGTAGTAAGTAAATTCCAGTTTACATCGGATATTTGCAATGGAATCACCTGATTTTTGAGTATCATTGCTTTTCTTT
>WJJN01000648.1 GCA_014729735.1 Candidatus Zhuqueibacterota bacterium | reverse complement strand
TTCTTTTTATCCACGAGATAGAAAACGTGCCGGGCTTCGTAATAGCCGGTCAACGAATCTGCAGCGGCAACGCGGGCGATCTCGTTGAGCGTGTCTGCCGCGGAGATGTCGTAAATTCCGAGACCGTGCTCGCCCTCGGCAGAGAACAGCACTTTGAGCTTCTCTTTAACCTGCAGCGATTTATGCGAGAGAGGATAGGTCTCCAGAATTTTGGGAGGGAAGCTCTTGTAAATTTTTTCTCGGATTATGGGTCCGTAGGGAAGAGTGAGATAAACGATTGCAGAGTATGCAAAAACTAAAATCCACATCAGGATGATTTTCGCTTTTCGGGGGATGCTGCGCATAGTTGGCTCCTGTGTTGTGATTACAGTCGAATATAACCATATTCAGATAATAATACAAGCAAAAGGCAGAAATTAAGCAGATATTACGGAAATTTTATTTAATAGTGAAGAACTCGGAAATTACAAAGATTTCGGTAAACTGCCGGACCTGTTTTGCCGCCAATATAAGGCTGCGATGCAACGAGACACTCACCGCACTCCATAAAACCGGTCTTCATTTTTCAGCCCGTCTGAAGGTTTTTCAAAATTCCAATGTTTTCAGTTGACATTCAGATGAAAATAGTTTAAGTTAATTTAATAATTAATATGATTTTTAGCTGCTCCCGTCTTTTGATCTGCATTTTTTGATAAGCATACAGTCGGCAGGCACCTTTATAGAAATATGTAATCATCGTTATCCTCGATTCATCAACTTCATTACGGATAACTGCAACCTAAAGGAATTATCCCATGAGACGCTCAACATTTTTTCTACTCCTGCTGTTATTTACGATTCAGTCCGTTATATTCGCTCAGCGAAAGCAATTGTTAAAACAGCACACGCAAACAACCAAACTCGAACAATTAAGTGAAGAATTTAGCAATCAATCCCAACAAGCCCGACAGAATGCAATTGAAGTTGCACGGGAAAAGGGGTGGATGGTGAGAAAAACGCTGGAAGACGGGACGATATTCGAACTTCAACGGCTCTCCCCCACCGGGCTGCCAATTTATTATAAAACGACCAATCTCGATGCCGCACGCACTGTCTCCACGGACAAAGTATGGTCAGGCGGATCGGCAGGATTAAATTTAGGCGGCTCCGGTATGATCATCGGTGAATGGGATGGCGCCGGAGTTCGCACAACGCATCAGGAATTCGGGAACCGAGTGCTGCAAAGAGACGATCCCACTTCGCTTAGCAGGCATTCCACGCACGTCGCCGGAACATTGATCGCCGGTGGTGTCACTGCCCGCGCTAAGGGAATGAGTCATCAGGCAACGCTTCATGCGTATGAATGGAATGATGATAATGCGGAAATGGCAGCCGCAGCGGCAAACGGTCTGCTGGTCTCCAATCATTCCTATGGTATTGTCACCGGCTGGGTGTTCGATTTCAGAGGCGACGGGCGCTGGGCATGGTTCGGCGATATCACGGTCAGCGAAACAGAGGATTATAACTTTGGCTACTACTCTGAAAACACAAAAGAATGGGACGAGATCGCTTATAATGCACCCTACTATCTCATCGTGAAATCCGCGGGCAACGATCGAAATGATGACGGTCCGCTTCCCGGCTCGCAATACTGGCTCTATATAGATGACGATTTTCAATTATCTACAGTCCCGAGAGATCCGGATGGGGATTACGATTGTATTTCGCACAACAGCCTGGCAAAAAATATTCTCACCGTCGGTGCAGTAAACAGCCTGCCCAACGGGTACACAGAACCGGATGATGTTTTTGTGGCAAGTTTCAGCAGTTGGGGACCTGCCGATGATGGTCGCATAAAACCGGATATCGTGGCGGATGGCGTCGCCCTGTATTCAACGATGTCCAGCAGTGATACGAACTACGGCTATTTGAGCGGCACATCCATGGCAAGTCCCAGCGCCGCCGGCTCTGTTCTGTTATTACAGCAGCATTATCAGGAAACGCACGCCGGACAGAAAATGCTGGCATCCACGCTGAAAGGACTTGTCATTCACACTGCGGATGAAGCCGGATTCGCCGAAGGACCCGATTACACGCACGGCTGGGGCTTGCTCAACACCGAACGTGCTGCACGAGTCATCACGACTGACGGCAATGACAATCAAATCATTGAAAATACATTAGCGCAAGATAATTCCTATTCCATCGAGATCACCCTCGAAGAAGCCGGTCCGCTAATCGCAACCATCTGCTGGACAGATCCACCATCCAATCCCATTCCGCCGGCACTGGATCCGGAGGACAAGATGCTGATCAATGACCTCGATTTGAGGATTACCAACAACGGGATTACTTATGAGCCATATATTTTAAATCCGGCACAGCCGCATTTACCAGCAACTACCGGAGATAATATTACGGACAATGTGGAAAAAATATATATTGCTTCTGCCGAGCCCGGTACATACACATTGACGGTAAATCACAAAGGCACGCTTTATAGTGGTAGTCAGGCATTTTCGTTGATCGTCAGCGCCAACGCCTCGACTACTCCGCCTCCGCCACCGCTTTCGAATATTAAATGGGAAGAGCGGTTCACGACAACCTCGCCGCCGACGGGCTGGCAAGTTGTGGATAACGATGGTAGCGGGACGGACTGGAATTTTGTTCAGGGGATCAATTTTTCACAGGGCGGTGCAGTTGCTCCGCAAGCGGGTGTTAGCTTCTGGTATTCAAATTATCAAAATGCCAACTCCGGCGGATTGATCGATGAGTGGGTGATCTCTCCGCAGATCAATGATATCGAAACCGGTGACAGCCTGTATTTCTATGCCGGAGCGGTGGACGGTCCTTACGCCGACTCGCTGCGGGTCTATATTTCAATCGCGGGAAATCAGCTATCGGATTTCAATAATCGCATCGGCTATTTCAAAGTCGATGGTCCAATCGGAGTCTGGAATAAATACGGTTTCGACCTCTCTCAATTCGGTGGTGAAAATATTCACATCGGAGTCAATTATTATATCCGCCAGGGCGGTCCGCTTGGTATTCATTCTGATAACATCTGGCTGGATCACTTTTTTATTACCACCGATACCACAAACTTCGCACCCATTCTCTCGAATCCGGTTCCGGATATTACGCTTTCCGAAGATTTCGAACCGGTAATCGTAGCGAATTTAAAAGATATTTTTTATGATGAAAACGATCCCGATCTGGATTATACCATTTCAACAGATGGCAACACCACTGCGCTCGAGCAGGAGTCGATGCTGGTGTTATCTTCTGTACAGGACTTCTACGGAAGCAGCCGGATAATCGTGGTAGCCAGCGACGGCAGGAAAACGGCTGCGGATACATTTAATGTGACGATCACCCCTGTCAACGATGCACCAGTGTTAAAAGGTGTTCCGGATGTCTTTTTTCTCGAGGACAGTGAATTCATGCTGCCCTTGAATCCGTTCCTGAGCGATGTTGATCACGATAGCTCCCGCATCCGGTTTTTGCACAAAGTATTGGATGTCGTATCAACGGGTAAGCAACGAACTATGGATGCCGAACCAAATGATCTGATGATCGAAATCGATTCTCTGACCCATGTTGCGACCTTCTCCGCGTCGCCGGATTCCAATGGTGAGTTCACAGTCGAGCTCACTGCCGTGGATGATAGCAGTGCGGCGGGATCGGATACCATTTCGGTCAGCGTCGACCCGGTAAATGATGCGCCGCAGTTAAGTCTCACAATTCCGGATACCAGTATCAGGGAAGACAGTGGTCCGGTGGCGATTATCCCGGATTTATCGACGTATTTCACGGATCCCGACCGCGATCCGCTTGAATACACTGCTGATGAAAATGAAGATTTAGCCGTGTCATTTGCAAGCGATTCACTGCTCGTTACACCGCAGACTGATTTTTTCGGAGAGGTTTCCGTGCGATTATCCGCATCGGATGGTATTAAATCCATAGCAGATACTTTCACAGTTTTCGTCAGTCCGGTGAACGACCCTCCGGTGCTGGCGAACATGCCGGACATCACCTTCCCGGAGGACAGCAGTTCCACGCTGCCGCTGCTACCGTTTGTGCAGGACATCGATACGGATTCGCTGCGAATCTCTTTTTCGGCGCAGGTACTCACGGCACAGCCATTCCTGCGAAACGAAGCAGTGCTCATCGACACCAGCGATTTAATTGTCACCATCGATTCACTGTCCCGGGTGGCGACATTTACAAGCAGCGCAGATTCGGCAGGACAATTTTCCGTACAGTTCACTGCCGCAGATGACAGCGGCGCTGCAGATAGCGACACGATCGAGGTCGTCATCGCACCGGTAAACGATTCACCGGTTTTAAGCTCCGAATTGCCGGATACATCCATTTTTGAAGATAGCGGCACCAATGTGCTGATCAGCAATTTATATGATTACATCGATGATCCTGATAACCCGCAGCTCGATTTCGATGCTGAGGCAGACAGTGGATTGCAGGTTTCCATTCTCGGAGATTCTCTGCTCGCACTGCCGGACAGCAATTTCTTTGGTCAATCTCAAATCCGGCTTACTGCCAGCGATAGTATTCACTTCATTGCGGATACGTTTACAGTCACAATTAACCCGGTAAACGATCCTCCGCTGCTTGCCAATATTCCGGATGTCAGCTTCAGCGAAGACAGCAGCTTCGTACTGCCG
>WJJN01000647.1 GCA_014729735.1 Candidatus Zhuqueibacterota bacterium | reverse complement strand
GATCCGGCGTTTAACGTGGGGTACGATCACGTGAAAAATCCCACAGTGAAGATGGGGGATATTGTTGCAGCAGGTGATACATTGGGAAATCCCGGAACCTGGAGCGATGAGCTGGGTCGGTTTGAGATCATGGTCAATAATTATGAAACCGGACTTTCGTATTGCCCCTTTTGCTTTTTCAATCCCGAGACTGTGGAGCAGTATCAAAATCAGGTATTGCAATTTATGAAAGACTGGGAGGAGTTCGAGGGAGATACTACGATTTATGATGAGGAAAACCATGTAGCTCCCGGTTGCCGTCTGGAGTCGATGGAATCTTATTAATTATTCAATGAAAAGTTGCAAGGCACGTAAATTTAAAAAAGGAGGAGTAAATGCAAGCCTGCAAGCATTATTTTTTCATTCTAATATTTCTGCTTTTTTCAACGGTAATTTTTGCCAGCCATAATCAGTTAATGTCTGCTTTGAACGACCCGCTCATTTTAGACCGAAAGATAAATGACGATACCGGAAATGCGGTACAGGAAGGCGCTGCAATGGCAAAGCACCCACGGGGACCGGCAGTTGTGTGCTGGGCAGATTACCGCAATACGCATGGTGATATTTACATGCAGCTTTTCAATAAAAAGGGATTCCCTTATAACAACTCGCCGAACGTAAAAGTAAATGATGATGGCGCTGATGCCCAGCAACTAACGCCTCATGTGGCAATGGATGATTACGGGCATTTCGTTGTGGTGTGGGGTGACAGGCGTAATGGGAATTGGGATATTTATGCGCAGATATATATGGCGAACGGTTATAAACTCGGACCGAATTTTAAAGTGAATGATGACACCGGGACTGCCGAGCAATTGTTTCCGGTTATCGCGAAGAGCCGGGACGGTCGGTTCTTCGTTGCCTGGTCTGACACCCGGCAGGGTACGAAACGGGATATTTACGGACAATTCTTCGATGCTGATGGAAATCCGCTCGGTTCCAATATGATGATCAATGAAGATACGACCGGAATTCAGATCAAGCCGGAAATTGATATAAATCAGCAGGGAGAAATCGTTGTGACCTGGCTCGATTTTCGCGGGGACAAGCCGCATATTTACGCCCGCGCTCTCTACGAAGGTGGCGGATTCAAGAGCGATGAATTTTGGGTCAGTCAATATATGGCAGATGATATGGGCTGTCTGGAACATGCGGTGTCTCTTCTGGAAGACGGCTCGTTCCTTGTCTCCTGGCTGGCGACATCGGATGGTGCTAACAGCATAATCTACGGTCGAATTTTTAATAGATATTATGATCCTGTTACAAATCCATTTATTATGACCGATGAATCCGACGATCATTGGAAAAATGATGTGGATGTATATCGTTACCGGGAAGCATCGGAAGATGGCTGGATAGTAACGTGGGATTCTATCAAAAGGGGGGACTATGACATTTACTTCTGTGCGATCCTGTCCAACGGGATGCTCATTCCTTTTGGAACTCCCATCAATGATCGCCCCGGAGATCAGTCCAGACCACAGGTAGTGACAGATGACGATGAAAATATTATTTTTGTCTGGACAGACAATCGAAATGGCAACAAAGATATTTTCGCCACATGGCTTGGTGAGCTTAAACCGAACCACGTCAGCGCAGGAGAAGGTTACGATGGCTTGATCCCAATTTCCTGGCAGCCGTCTTATGGGTATGATCGACTAGTAAAATACAATATTTACCGGGCAGTTGCTGGTAGTGATTTTGAGCTGATTGCCACCGTGGATCCGGCAACCCGTCCGTTTCCGGAGCTGATGCATGACTGGATCGATAGGACAGTGGAAAATAACCAGACCTATTATTATCGCGTGGAAATGGACGTGGAAGGCGGGACGCATGTAGGTTTTAAAGCGTATGCATCCAGCGCCGGGCACAGGATACGATCGAATTGGCTGAAGCAACCGGTTACAATCGATGGCACGATATCGTCGCAGGAGTGGGATGACGCCGCTCGTTATGACATCAGCTCTGAAACTGCCAGACATCCGGTAATGTTGTATCTTAAAAATTCAGCGAACATGCTGTATATAGCAGTAGAAGATCAGAACGATGCCATATTTGATCCGGGTAATAATTTGTCTCTTCTATTTGATGATGACCACAATGGTCGCTGGGACGCAACAGCGCCCAGTAACGAAGGACTGATCATGATAAATCAGGCTGGCGCTGCTTTTTTGGGCTATTGGGGAAATTATCCCGAGGGTTTGGGTGGTGATGTCCCGAAAGTCGCCGCCGGAGTAACAAGTGCCACAGGCACAGGCACCGGAACCGTTCAATATGAAGTTTCAATAGATTTGTCAAGGAGTCCGCTTGCTGCGCTGCCCGGCGAACAGATCGGAATTGCCTTGGCAGTGAAAGATCCGGGGAACTATTATGAAGATCATTATAACAACGCCGGCGAGTTCCCAAAAGGCGCGTTATGGGAAGCTGCCGAAACACTAGGCGATTTGATACTTTCCAAATCAGCAGACACGCTGTATACCGGTGATTGGCGGATGATCAATCAGAATAAAGAACGCACGTCATGGGCTAAAGGAGAGAAAGAGTTATATCCGCCTTTTGAATATATCTCTGAAATTCCAGTGGATTTGCAGGGAATGACAAATCTTTCCTACTGGCGGGGAACTCTTTTTATGGAATCATCGACAGTACCCAATAAAGTGTACGCTGTTGATCCCGTAACCGGCAATGAAAATTGGCATTTCGATATTCCGGGAACCGGGTATGACACTTACTGTACACCGGCTATCCACAACGGACTTGTCTTCTGCGGAGGACAGCGGGGCGCTGGTATGTACGCCGTTTCTGCTGAAACCGGTTCTCAGAATTGGCTCGCGGAAACCGGTGAGTTTTTTAGCAGTAGTCCGGTGGTCGATGGAGACAGAGTTTATGTGATTTATGACAGTGTGTATTGTATTGACATCGCGTATGGAGATGTTCAATGGAGTGTCCCGGTTCCAACTTTTACAGGCTCGAATACACTGCCGGCAATCGATGATGAAAATATTTATGTCTGTATTAGCGGGCATATTCAATGTCACGATAAAATGACCGGCGATTTGAAATGGCAAATCGAAAAATATACAAATCAATTGATGGTCGATGAATTTTATTTGTATACGCTGGGACTGGAATTTGTGGAGGCTTTGAATAAAGAAGATGGCTCTACGGTATGGTTGAATGATCACTGGGGGGGTATGAATGACGCTCCCCGGCAGCAAAGCATGGCACTGACGAATAATTATCTCGTCTTCACAATTTTGTCGGATTATCAAAATCATTCGTATTTATGTAGTTTAGACAAACTGTCCGGAGATTATATCTGGTATCATGAATTTGATACGACGGGCGCCTACATGCCCTCTATTGCCAATGATGTTGTCTATATGGTTCATTGGGATGATTATGGGTATGCCGGCGGTGATAATTCCCTGTGGGGATTCGATGTTCACACTGGTGATGTTGTTTTTCATGACGATTCCGAACAATATATTGGGCAACCAATTGTCGGCGATAATGCAATGTTTGTCGCTGCTGATGATAAGATTAAAGTATTCCGAAATTCTCCGGTGACTAAGCTGGAGTCAGAAATAGAAAATCCTCAGATAAGTGCATTACAGCAAAATTTTCCCAATCCTTTTAATCCGGATACAAAAATCCGATTCCATGTTGAGCAACCCAGCCGGGTGGAATTGACGGTTTACAATCTAATAGGACAGAAAATTGAAACGGTCACGGATCAATTTTATCAAGCCGGCGTTTATGAAGTGCAATTTAATGCCAAGGGACTCGCGTCGGGAATTTATTTGTACCGGGCGAAGATTGGTACACAAGAGTTTACTAACAAGATGATCGTTTTGGAATAATGTTCGAAAAAACGAAAAAGGCATGGCGCTGGCTGATCAATAGTTTATTAATTTTCGGATTTATTTATATTCTGATTTGGCTATTGTTTTTTTCAGGTCTGCCAAATGCTGAAGAAATCAAATCATACCGACCACCGAAGACTGTAAAGCCGTCCCATGTAAATTGGGACGG
>WJJN01000646.1 GCA_014729735.1 Candidatus Zhuqueibacterota bacterium | reverse complement strand
TTCCAGTTCGGAGTATTTCCGGCTCCATGACATATAACATTGGAGCAGACACCGCCAGCGTAAGAACCGCCAACTTCTGCGCTAAGTTTAACATCATAATTGCCATCGATATGAACTTCCCCGTTCACGGAATTATCAGCAGAATATCCATCATGACAGACGTTACAATCTATATCGTAATTTTCGGTATGTTCTTCATGTGCTCCGCTTCCCGGGGGTAATCCGTGGCAGGCATCGCACGCCAAATCCGCTCCGCTTGTCCACAGCGGCTGCTGATTCGATCCATCTTCGAGGGTGCCGCCGTGACAGTAAACATCAGAGCAACTCGCCCCGTCCCACATCGGAGAAAGCCCGCCCGTTCCGGCGAAATCACCCCAGTTAATTTCCGCGTATGGATCAAGGTCGATATGTCCCTCTGCCGTGATCGCAGTCGGATTGATGTGGCACTCGCTACAATCGTAAACACTTCCCCAACGGGAATCGCTGACATGGACCGTGTGCGCACCCACACCGCGCGCTGTAGCAGCGCTGTTGCCCATCAAATCGTAAGGAGGTGCGCCAGTATTGTTATCCAATCCGCCGTGGCAGCTCACACATGTGAAAATTGCCTGATCGTACCAGTTCGGCGTTTCGCCGGAACCGTGACATCGCACATCGGAGCAAACGCCGTTTGCATACGTGCCACCGATATCCGTATCCAATTGCACATCACGCATACCGTTGACATGTTGTTGATCGTTCACTTCCGAGTTAATCACATAGCCAGCGTGACACGAACTACACTCGACATCAGATCCTGCCAGATGCTGTTCATGGGCACCGGTCATCGGCGGAAGTCCGTGACAGGCGTCGCAGTTTAAGTCGTCGGTAGTTGACCAGTTCGGCTGTAGCTGGCTTCCGCCGGCAAGGCTACTTCCGTGACAATAGACATTTGCACAGGTCGTCCCGTTCCAGTCCGGCGATTGTCCTTCGGTAGTAGCCAGATCGCCCCAGACGATTTCAGCGGGAGGATTCGAGTCCACATGTCCAGCCGCATTTACATCCGCCGGCTTGATATGACATTCCTGGCAGTCGAATGAACGTCCCCACGTGGGATCACTGACATGTGCCGTATGCGCACCAACACCGGTATTTGTAACAGCAGTGTTTCCGTTCAGATCCACGGGTGGAGAGCCGGTATTATTATCCACGCCACCGTGACAACCTGTACATCCCAGAGTGACATCCTCATCCCAATCCGGAGAATTGCCACTGCCATGGCAGGATGTGTTGGCACACACGCCATTCGAATACGTACCGCCAACTTCTGCACTAAGTTTTACTTCTCTGCTTCCGTTGATATGTGCGGATTTATTTACTTCAGAATTTTTCAGATATCCTTCGTGGCAGGTATTACAATCGACATCGCCGCGTCCAAGATGCGCTTCGTGAGCGCCGCTTTCGGGCGGTTGACCATGGCAGGAATTGCATGCCAGCGGTTCCGTCTGCGTCCAGATGGGCGCAGTATTGCTTCCACCGGTGAGCGATGCGCCATGACAATAGGTATTCTGGCAGCTTGAATCGCTATAAGCAGGATTCAGATTGTCCGTGCCCACGAATTCACTCCATATAAGCTCGGCAGAATTATCCCCGTCGATATGACCCTCGGCTTCCAAATCTTTCGGCACTTTATGGCAGGTATTACAAGCAATCGGGTTATCACTTAAATCCAGCGATTCCAGATGCGCTGTGTGGGCTCCCACACCTTTCTTATTTTTTTGGATATTATTATTAAGGTCTTCCGGCGGCGCACCAGACTCGTTATCCACGCCTCCGTGACAAGTGATGCATGCTTCCGGAGTCGCCGGATGACAATTTTCGATGTTACATGAGCTTTCCGATGTACCGCCGCCATAATCGTCGCCATGACATTGGCGGCATTCTTCCAGACTCCAATCATGTTGCCGGATATAAACACCATGGAAATTTTCTGACAGCGGGTCAATAAAACCGGCTTGATGAAGCTGCACCTCTTCGACCGGTTCTGTGGGCATTTCTTTCTTCAATTTGCTGCACATGCTAACTATGATCAGCGAAATGCTCAGAAATGTGAATATTATCAAATTCTTTTTCCAGCTCATTATAATCTCTCTAAATTATTTTATATTTAATGAAGATATTTTTATTCCTCTAGGGTAAGTGAAAATGAATGGTTTTAGGATGTAGAAACAATCATAATGTTCGGTTGTAAGTGCCAGTCACAGGAATTCGATTCATTCAGAAATTTAATGATTTCTTTATCTTAGAAAGTATTAAAAATTCAAATATTATACCAAAGATTTTAATAACGCTAATATGTTAAATTATATAGTCTTATAAAATTATTTGGAATATATTGCTTGGCGACTATTATCCACTCCATCTTGAGAATCAGCAAATGCAGAACAAGATAACTGGCATATGATGTTAATTTTTATTGAAATATAGCGTTGGTTAATTTTATCCATTAAATTAATAGACAATGGAAACTATTCTTCACTTTGAACTTATGGATATTTCTATCTATCGAATATAGAGTGAGGCTCTGGAATTTGTTTTATTAAATTTTTCTATTTTTCGTCACTACTGCGACATCCCGTCAGGAATCATTTTGAATTTGTTAAGATGAATTCAGGATAATTCGATAGTTTTATCTTTCAGCCGCTATTTGATCTGAGATAAAGTGTTTTGACTCTTTTCCAACAAGGACAGGAAGAACTGTGGATTATGAACGCCCCTGCTGCCATCTTTTTTCACAATTTGAACAGCTTCCTTTACCTTGCTTATCTTTTCATTCTGCTCCTCAGTTAGTTTAATCGATCTGTTTTCCTGAAGCCAGTTTTCTATAAATTCAATGACAGTTGTCGTTTCTTCTTGCCATTCTGCATAAGCATTTATATAAGATTCATCATCGTGGCATTCCCGACAGCTTTCGACTGTCGGAAGAATCGATCTGTCAGTATATAAGTGACAGGAAATACATTCAACTCCTGCTTCTGCCATTATATCAGGTGCGATTTTAAAATTCTCCAAGTTACCCATGTAAACTTTCTTTTGGAATTGATGGCATCCCGAACAATCTTCCGTATCCTCATCATGATGACAATTGGCGCACTTTGATTTTGTCATAATCAATTCACCGTGCTTACGATCATTGGAATGGCAAACCTTGCAAGTTTGCATGCGGTCCACCACATGATTTTTATGCGAGAATTCCATACCAAAAATAAGCTTCTTCTGGATTTCAATGCCATAATGGCATGTGTTACACTCAGCAGGCACTGCATCACTTGTTTTCGGATACGGACGCAAGGATATCTTCGATCCTGCTGTATTCAACGCCTGCCTAAGTTTTTCATGTGCGCTTCGCAAAAGCTCGTCCGCAAATTGCACATTGTGCACACTTTTACCTATATCGACGAGATCGATATTGTATTTCGCTTCTCTTAGCAGTCGTTTTGCTGTTAATGTGTTTTGAGATTTTAATCGGTTGATCTCATTATATGCTCTCTGATAATCTTTTTCCAAAGAGTTTAACTTTTCTTGTGACGCCTGCCTCCATTGGTCCAATAATTTAGCAAACCCTTCTCCATGGCAATTTTCACAAGACTTTTTGTTTGCAGTATATGTATCACCGCCAAGTGCTAAATCCATTTCTACATTATGGAACACATGACAGCCTTTACATGTGATGCTATGTTTAAACATAGGATTCGGCACCGTCTGTGAGCCAAATCCTCCCGATCCTGTAAACATTTCTATTTGTGCTTTATGTGGATCGACATGACATCCCGAACAATCCAGTAGATGCAATTCTTCTTTTTCGGGAAGCTTGTGCTGAATCGGAGAATGGCAGTGCTGGCATTCGATTTTATGATCGGTAATGTGCATTTGATGCATAAAATCAATTTCATTTATCCGGCTTAAGCGATCTTGCTCCCAATGGCAATTATAGCAGTTTTCCAGTGCAACGGCGCCATCCCCAATGATCATTTCCGTATGGCATCTTTCGCACGCTATTTTTTCATCTACAACCCGGCTATGGTCATATAGAACTTCACCTGCCGAATTTTCCCGGGTCGGCGCATCATGGCAAAAAATGCAATCATGGATATGAGGATCATTTGGACCCGTCTTGAAATGGCACAGAAAACAGGTCGATTCTGTTACTTTCATGTGATCCCCCTGAACGATCTGCGAATGACAGCTCGTACATCGCAGCTTTTTTTTTCGCCTCATTTCGGTAAGATGAGGTGCATGGTCAAAATAAACACGATTGAATTTTTCTTTTCCGGATAAAAGACGTGTATCATGACACTCGGATCGCAAACAACTGGCGTCGGAAATTTCTGCGGCAGGCTTCGACCGTTTATAAAACTGCGTGACGTAGGTGACCAAGTGAACCAAGCCAACTGTTTTCGTTTCGATGACGGATTTAAATCCAGGAGAATAATGGCATTTAGTACAGGGTACATCATTGTGTGTCGATGATGCCCAACTGTCATAAAACGGCTGCATGTAGTGACATGTTGTACAAAACTTTGGACGCGATGTGTATTCGGCAGAAAGATAACCGAACAATAAAAAACCAATGACGAAAGTTGAACTAATCGCGATAATTCTTTTTGGTCCTGACAGCTTCTTGAAGATCATTCGGATTCGTTCTCCAAATTGTTTATCCTAACTTTAAAATTTGTAATGTCTGGTATTGCGAATTCTGGGAGAAAAAATACCAATCGAATTTTAATGACAAGAATCTCAGGATATCATTGTTAAAATGAGCAGGAAGAGTCATATTCGTTGGCTGATCTATCACATAGAGTTTTAACGATCAAATGTAATATCATCATCAGTCGATCCTATCGATAGGTTGAATAGGGTAGATGTGAGTCGGTCGGAAGATTCGTATTTTTCACAAAATTATAATTCAATCAATTTGTTAGTTGAATATTTTCAACGTATATAATACAAAACTTCAGTAATAATGTCAAGCAATAATTTTTTCCGGGAAAATTCACTTGATATTTTGAAAGATAATTTATATATTATATTTCTAAAATTCCAATAATT
>WJJN01000645.1 GCA_014729735.1 Candidatus Zhuqueibacterota bacterium | reverse complement strand
TAATGAGGATTTCTTCACGGTTCCTGTTTCTGCTCCGGCATTGAAGCGGGCAAGTGCGGTTTTAGTGAAAACACCGCTGGCAGCAAAAGATTCCACCAGCCCCTTTCCTTTACTCAACATCATCGGAATGGTGATACTTTTGATCTGTTGTTCCATATAACTGTTGCCACTGGCTTCACTTGCCAATTTGATCGCTTCCACGTTTTCCCCGGAACCGCTGTACAGCGCATAGAAAACACGACAGAAAATTTCGATTGTAGTTCGGTGGATTAACGATCCAATCACCGGTATTTTGACTATATACTTATCTTTCAGGAAATTGCCCCGGGGTGTTCGAAAATAATAGATTATTCCGGCAGCGCTGATAATTGTCCCTGCTATAATCAACAGCATATTTTCGACTAGGAAATCACTCAACGCCAGCGTGGCTTTGGTCATGGGCGGAAGCTCTGTGCCTAATTTGAGGAACAGCTTCGCAGTTTCAGGGAAAATATAAGCCACGTAAAAAATAACGGCACCGATAAGTACCAGCAAAGTAAACAAAGGCATGATGAGTGCGCCACGCAGATTCTTTCTAAATTCAGCTTTTCGCTCCAGGAATTTCGCTGTACTTTCATACATTTCTGCCATATTGCCGCTCTTCGAAGCGAGCCCCAACATTCGCGCGGTAAATTTTCCGAGATATTTTTCCTGACGCATGAACGCTTCTTCACTGTCCTTCCCCTGGCGCAGATCGTTATTAATTTGCTTGAGCGATTCCCTGAGCGTGGGATTTTGAATATCGAAAATTAGTAATTGCAGCACTTCACCATATGGAAGTTTTTCCCGAACCAGGTCTGCACTCACTCGCACAAATGTGACTATTTCTGTCTGGGGCGGCTTGAATTTGAAATCAAATATCTTCGACTGAATGGAGAGGACTTCGTACCCCAGTTTTTCGAAAGCCTGTCTGACTTCTTCTTTTGTAAATGCTTTCTGCTCTCCCTTAATCGGTTTATCGCCATTCTTTTGAATTTTGAATGTGAATGTTTTCTTTTTTTGAATTTCCTGGATATCAATATTTTTCATGTCAGCCAGCTTTTGAATTTTCCCTTTGGCTGATTGAAAATTTTCAGCGGTTATTATCCCCTGTACACCTTTTCCCTTTGAAGTCAATCCTTTAAATCTAAATTCTGACATACACGATCGAGCGCCTCTCATAATTGTCAATTTATCGTTGAAAATAAAAACCCCGGGATATGAGTGTTAGAATTAACCGTTATGCTCCCGGGGTCTTATGCCCAGTTAGTATTTAACGTCAGCCAGTAAAGGTCGTCCCGATATTTCATTATG
Source organism: Candidatus Zhuqueibacterota bacterium (assembly GCA_014729735.1). GTDB lineage: Bacteria > Zhuqueibacterota > Zhuqueibacteria > Thermofontimicrobiales > Thiofontviventaceae > Mariaggregatimicrobium. The sequence goes on along the minus strand of WJJN01000645.1, from coordinate 2,105 downwards.
CTTATTTCAGATGGAAATCAGATTCGCCAACTGAAACATTTGCGATTGGAACAAGGATGATATCTAATTGGACTGACGATAGTAGAAGATACTATTTTAGTGCCACTAGTCTCTTTTCATTTGTTCCATTTCAATTATCTTGGTCAATCTTCTTCCTAAGCATGAACTCAATAGACAAAAAATAACACCTGCAAAGTTAATTAAGCACGGTTGTAACAATATTATCCGATGTTACTGTAGCGTACGCTTTCACATAATTGCTGGCGTTTTGTTCTTTGCCACAACCAACAATATAAATGGAATCCGCAGAAGAAGAAATCGGCGTCACGGCTCCCGCAACGTAGGACGCACCGCTGGGTTGAGTAGCAGTAACACTATAGCTGCCATTCGCATTCCCCGTATCCACCGCGGCAAGGAAGTATCCGTTAAAATCCTGTCCTCCGCCTGCCAGAGCTGTTGGGGTTTTATAGAAGCGCTGCGCTTTGGCTGCATAGTTCAGCAAATCACTAATGACATTTTGCCTGTTTGATTCCACTGCACTACTCTTAAACTGGGTAACACCAACCGCAATGGCAATGCCAACAATGACGATACCAAGTACAATAAGCAATAATTGTTGTTGTCCCATTAGAAACCTCCCAATCAATTTATTAATAACTTAATCTGAATTATAGCAAGTTAAAGTAATTTAAGCCGGATTTTCACCTCCTCTAGGCGCAGAAGTTATTTTAACTTGCTTGTTGTTTCATTAATTTTTCCGCTAAATAATAATTTATCACGAACTGTATTAATTCAAAATTCATGCCTATATTAATAATTTTTAACATTATTAATATAATCTTTTTATTTACAGTATGTTATTAATAATTAACTTTTTATATTAAATTAAATTTAAGACAGTAAAGTATGGTGCGCATTCAATAATTATGAAATTAATTCCATAGAATTATTTTAAATAGTAGCTCATTTTTTATCAACATTCACAATATCGCAAAACGCATTGAGTACTAATTTGGTGTTGACTTTTTACAAAATTCATTGTAATTTCAGTATTCTCCTATCTTTCAAATAAGTTGAGAAAAAATTGAAAATTTTGTAGTTTTTTGATATAAGGTCAGACTAATAAAATAAAAAGTAATTCGATGATCCTGGCTGAAGATAAAAACAGATTCGTAAAACTCATTCATGATAATCAGGCAATTATTCATAAAATATGTCACGTCTATTGCAATAATAAAGATGACAAGCAGGATCTATATCAGGAAATTACACTCCAATTGTGGAAGTCTTATCCTGGCTTTAAACATAAAGCGAGTTTCAGCACCTGGATGTATCGTATAGCTCTGAATACAGCGATTACAATGACGAAAAAGAAGAAGATCTTCGAAGATCTCGATCAAAATCCGAAGGCAATAATTTTTGAGGAAGACAAAGAGTTAGATGAAGATATCATAATTTTATATAAAGCAATAGATAAGCTTAACAAAATAGAAAAAGCCATTGTTCTACTTTGGCTTGAAGAAAAAAGCTACGACGAAATTGCAGACATCACCGGATTGACAGTGAAAAATGTTAGCGTGAAGCTCGTCCGGGTGAAAAAGAAATTAAGCGAAATAATTCAAAAACTTCAATAATATATCATGGATATGAATTTAGATAAATACAAATCTGCCTGGAAAAAGCATCCGGGCATAAATCAACTAAAAGAGAGGGATATTATGAATTTCATTGAAAAACAATCTATTGGAATATCAGCCCTGTTCAGAAAAGGGCTGATTGTCGATTTCGTGTTGAAATCCGGTGTGATACTTTCGCTGATTCTGTTCATTTTTCTATTTCGAGAAAATTTGAACATGACAGCTTTTAATATAGCCGTGATTTTAAGTACCGTAATTTTAATGATTTTCCAGTACAAATATTTTCGGGAAATCGAATCAGTGGAAGATAGCTCAACCGGCTTGCGGGAAGCAATTATGAAGAAAATCGACTATTTTAATAAGAAATATGTGAACGCGATTTATATCGCTGCGTTGTCCAGTCCGCTACTGGTAATCAGTGGCATGATGTATTATTTTTATCTGCAATATGGCAGGATCAGACCCCTG
>WJJN01000644.1 GCA_014729735.1 Candidatus Zhuqueibacterota bacterium | reverse complement strand
TTCGACAGTAACAATAGAGGGGCGCAGCGAAACTCGCGCAATCATTATCTCGGCAGAAAAATGTTTCGACAGGGCTGGCGAACTGTAAGCTGGGTGGTGGTGGACGATAATAATGATAATTTAACTTATCATCTCCTATATCGTGAAATTCACTCGAATTACTGGCTAACGCTGGTAAAAAACTGGCAAGCAAATTCCTTTGCCTGGGATACACAAAGGCTGCCGGATGGAAAATACAATCTTAAACTGGTCGCCAACGATTCATTATCTAATCCATCCAATCTGTTTTTGAGTTCGGATCGCATAAGCGAACCGTTTATTATCGATAATAGCGGACCGGAAGTGAAGGATATTTCTGTAAATTCCAGCGAAACTGGAAAGAACGTAAAGTTTACTATCCAGGACGATTACAATCTCATTCGTGAAGTTGCCTATTCTATTGATGGTGAGGATTGGAAAATCGTGTATCCGGTGGATCGCATTAATGATTCAAAATTAGAGAGATTCTCTATTCAAAGAAAATTAAACAACTCTAAGGGAAAACATACTCTGGTAATTAAAGCAGCGGATAACATCAAGAATATTGGATTTGGTCGAACACATTTTGAGGATTGATTATGGTTGAATCGGCTCAATGGGGGAAAGTTCTCCGAGTTATTGAGAAAGCCAATTCGATAGTTCTTACAACACATTTTAACCCTGACGGCGATGCACTGGGATCAGAAATTGCTTTGGAAAGATATCTCACAAAGCTTAACAAAAATGTCTGGATTATAAACAATTCCCCGGTAACGAACAACTACAAATTCCTAGACCCTGAAAATAGAATCATCGTTTTCGATGCTGAAAAACATCTGCCGCTGATCGAAAAGGCAGATGTTTTCATTATTGTTGATATCAGCGATTGGGAGCGTTTACGAGAGCTCGGAGCGATCATTCAAAAATCGGATTCCACTAAGATATGCATCGATCATCATCATATCGAAAATCAATTTGCAGACATCGATATTATTTACAAAGAGGCATCTTCCACCGGGGAATTGATCTATGAATTTCTTAATTACGCAAATCATGAAATTGACATAGAAATTGCCAGCGCCCTCTATACTTGTATTTTAACCGACACCGGATCATTCCGCTTTTCCAACACAACGGCTCTAACGCATGAGATTGCCTCGAAGCTGCGTTCCACAGGTATTAATGCACGTTATATTTATCAGGAGGTTTATGAGAACAACTCCCGCAATAAAATCGCATTAATGGCAAAAGCACTTGATAATTTGAAATACGAGTGCAGCGGCAAATTAGCCTGGTTTACAATCACACAACAGATGTTCGAGGAAACGGCAGCAGAAAATTGGGATACTGAAGGATTCCCGGAAATTCCGCGTACTATCGAAGGTGTTGAGGTCAGCCTTATGTTTACGGAACTGGAACCGGATAAGGTAAAGGTGAGTTTTCGTTCCAAAGGAAATATTGTGATAAACGAAGTGGCACGCAAATTCGGGGGTGGCGGGCATAATTTTGCAGCAGGCGCTGTCATACGAAAATCCCTCGACAAGACCATTGATATGATCCTGAGCGAATCGATAGAAGTTGTCAACAGCTATGGAAATTAATCCTTACTTCATTTTAATTAATAATATAGATTAATTGTTTATGATAATGTTATTAAAATTTAACAACCTTACTTAACTTTTTTTGAAAAAACCTATTGACTTTTTAAATTTTTTTCTTATATTATATACAGACACTAAAAAGCACAAGCAAATTTAAATCGAACAATGATTGAGTTGATTTTCCTGCTTGTGCTTTTTTTTATGCCCGTGATCTAACAGCGAGCGATTGTACCAGAGTCTTCCGAAATCTCTGAGATTTCTGAAATTTGAACTACGTCCCACGTTATCTGATATCTGTAAAATAAATTTACTGCACGGGTCTTGCCTTTAGCCAGATATCCTGCGTTAGCACGAACATCCCCAGAAATCCCAGTGAGATAAATATTTCCGGTACACCAAAATAGGCATGGTGCGGAGAAAGCGAAGGAGCAACCAGTACATACATGTGCACAAAAGATCCTATCAGAATTAAGAATCCTACAATTCCAATGACGAGTTGAGTCGTTTTACCTTTTCTATTCAATAAAATTAGAAACGGTAAAATAAACGCCAGTAAAATGAATGTCCATGTCAATGCAGACCATGGTTGTTCATAAAAACGCAGGTGTAAATATTCGGTTTCTTCGGGAATGTTACCGTACCAGATGACAAGATATTGTGACCACAGTAGCGACATCCAAAATATCGAAAATCCGAAAGTCAGCTTGCCGATATCGTGAAAATCGCGCTCGGTCATAAAATCCGTCGGGAAAATATGAGTTCTGCCGAAAACCGCCATTATAATGATCAGTGAAAGACCGGTATAAAAACAGGCAGTGAAAAAATGCATGCCCATGATTGTGCTGTACCAATGGGGGGATAGCGACATGATAAAATCGAACGAAACAACTGTATAAACCAGCGCATACGTAAGCAGAAGCACTACAGCGAGTTTTCGGGGTCTACCGCCGCCCTGGTCATCAGCCTTGCGACGCTTTTTAACAAAAACAAAGCTCAATATAGTAAGTAATCCAAGCCCGATAATAGAACGGCTGAAAAGAAACGGCAGATTCAAATAAAGCGCTTTCTGTTCCGGTATCGACACCTGCGATACCCAGGGGAAAATATATTCTGCACCGACAATCATGATCAGCAGCAGCGTAAGGGAAGCCGGCAAAAATGAAATTTGTGATTCTGCGACCTGCTGCATTCGGTGTCCCCATTCTGCATTCGTCAATTCCAATATTGCAGAGAATACAGCACCTGCCTGGGCAATTCCTGTCCACAGCAGAAAATTGATCAGATAAATCTGCCACATTCTGGTCGGCTCCTCGCTGCTCGCTCCAATTATTACAAAAACGACTGCTATAAGGATAAACAGCGCAACGATAATCCGAATATTTTTTACCAATACATTATCTGCTTTCATTACCGATCCTCCCTGACTCTGTTGACAATTTATCAGTAATAATGTCATCCGCATCCTGCAAAATATTTTTCATTTCGTTGATTTTTCTTTCGGGGACAGAGAAAACAAATCCAAACGAATTTCCGGAAAATCGAACATCATAATTCGATAAATTTTGCCGTGGTAATCTCGCATGAAATAATAGTCCTAAAAGTGTAAAAGCCGCCCCGAACAGGATTAACAATTCAAAGGCAATTATAATAAATGCCTGAATTGTCACCACGGGCTTCCCGCCGGTGATCAATGGCCAATCGAGTACCGTATAGATAGGAAATGCAAAACCGATTATCAATCCGAGAATACCGCCGAAGAATGTGAACCATCTTACTCCGCTCGGCTTTTGCGGGATCAGTTTTTCAACATCATGCAACGGCATGGGAGAGATGACATCCATATCCAGTTCTTTTTTCGAGCTCAGAACTTTTAAAGCGTTAATGAATGCTTCATAATTATTATAAATCGCCTTAATTCTCACATTCGCATTATTCATGATCCCCTCCTGTTTTATCATGATGAATTTGACCTTTCACTTCACTAATCGCAACCACAGGTGCAAATTTTGCAAAGGAGAAAAAGAGTAGTAAAAAGCCGCCGACGCTTCCGAGAAAAATCCCCCACTCTATGTAGGTCGGCTTATAAATTCCCCAGGCGTAGGGATCGTAATCCCGGGACAACGAAGTGATTATAATTACGAATCGTTCCAGCCACATACCCACATTGACCAGGATCGATATCACAAAAAGTACTTTAATGTTTGTTCTTATTTTTTTGAAAAATATTCCCAAGGGTAAAATCGAATTAAAAACGAACATCATGAAGAAATAAATGCCATAATATCCGAACGCGCGGTTATAGAAGCTTTCCTGTTCGAAAATATTGTGTCCGTACCATGCAATGAAGAATTCAGTGAGATACGAATATGTGACAATTAAAGAAGTGAGCAGCATCATTTGTGAAATTCGTGTGAAATGCTTTTCGGTGATCAAATCTTCGAGATGAAAAAATTTACGTAACGGATAAAGAATTGTGATCACCATGGCGCAGCCCGAAAAGATCGCACCGGATACAAAATAGGGGGCAAAAATAGTGCTGTGCCAGCCAGGCAGACTGGACATTGCAAAGTCCCACGAAACAATACTGTGAACCGAAATCACCAGCGGCGTTGCCAGTGCTGCAAACAGCAGATACGCGGTTTCATAATGATGCCATTGCCTGTGGGTACCGCGCCAACCCATAGCAAACACCCCATAAATTTTACTTCGAATACCTTTAAAACGATCTCGTAGTACTGCCATGTCCGGCATCATCCCCACGATAAAGAACAGCGTGGAAACCGTCATATACGTGACAACAGCAAACACATCCCAGTTTAACGGCGAGCGGAAATTGACCCATAAATGGCGGGCGTTGGGATACGGAAGAAGCCAGTAAGCAAACCAGATGCGCCCTAAATGGATCAGCGGGAACAATCCAGCCATCGTCACGGCGAATACTGTCATGGCTTCGGCGATTCGATTGACACTGGTTCGCCAGCGCGAGCGGAACAGAAACAGAATTGCGGAAATTAGTGTTCCCGAATGCGCAATACCCACCCAAAACACAAAGTTCGTCAGATAAATGCCCCAGGCAATGGGATTGTTCATTCCAGCTACTCCCAGTCCTTCGAAAATTTGCGTGTACAGGCAATATGCACCAAACAGAATGAAACTGATGAAAAGGGCAATCATCACATAAAATAATTTACTCGGCTTCTTGAGCGGTTCCAGTACTTGCGCATTCACCTGATCGACGATTAAATCCGGAGCAAAATAATTTTCTTTACTCATACTCGATCCCCTTGATTCTTAGCCTTTGTCTTCATGCTTGATATTTTTCAGATACAAAACTGATGGCTGCGTGTTTAAAACCTCGAACACATGATAACCTCTGAAATTATTGACCATCTTTGTGACTCTGCTGTCCGGGTTATTCAAATTGCCAAAAGACATTGCACCGGTGGGACAGGATTGAACGCACGCCGGAATTGCCTCGCCGTCTTTCACCAGTCTTCCTTGCATTTTTGCTTCTTCTTTTGCCCGGCGCAAACGATGCACGCAAAACGTGCATTTTTCCATCACCCCTTTCGGGCGATGATAGATATCCGGATTTAGTTGCAAGTTCGTCGGCTCTTCCCATCGCGTCGGATAATAGTTAAATCGTCGCACTTTATAGGGACAGTTATTTGAACAGTAGCGCGTACCGACGCAGCGGTTATAAACCTGTATATTCAAGCCTTCATTGCTATGAACAGTGGCATAAACCGGACAAACAGTTTCACACGGTGCAATTTCGCATTGCTGACATAACATTGGAATGAAGCGATATCTGCCATCGACTTCAAATTTTTCCAGCCGCAGCCACGCCATTTCCCGACCATGCTTACATCCCTGTTTACCAACAACCGGCACAGCGTTTTCCGCATAACATGCAACCGCACAAGCGCCACAGCCTGTGCAGAGCGATAGATCGATTACCATCATCCAATCGTATACTTCATGCTCGTGCTCCGGATAGATTTTCGGGGCATGCGGCTCCTCCCGGACGGCTCCCTGTTTATGAAGTCGCACAACCTCCTTTAAAGAGATCTGCTGCACGATTTTGCGCTCGCCCTGATCATAACTTCCCTGCAAACGTACCAAATCCCGTCGTTTTCCTGTTTTTTTGATCTCAACATTTTCTGCAAGAAATATTTTGTCACCGGAAATCCGGTCGAAATTTAGTGGCAGCAAATCAGCAGGATTCCCGGTTTCTTTCACTGCATGTTGCCCATAATTTGCATGTCCCGAGCCCAGCTCCATTGCGATGACTTTCGGATGAATCTGATCCGTAATCAATACCGGGGCTTCGATTGAACGGTTATTGCAGGATAGCGAGACAATTTCGCCTTCCGCCAGTCCGTATTCCCGAGCCACATTCGGATGCACCCGAACAGGCACATCCCACACGTAATGATACAACTGATGTGGAAGCTCCCAGAGCCAGGATTTGTTTGCACCTACACCATCATAATAACGATGGCTTAAATGCGCGTTCAGGGTCAACCTTTCGGAGACTTTCGGCAGTTCATAATTTTGAAGAAAAGAAAAAGCGCCTTGAGACGCATCCACTTGTGCGCTTTGCAATGTGGTTCGGTTCCAGACGCCTCCTTTAAGCAGCATTTCCTTCCAGTTTTTTTCAAATGATCCATTGCCGCCAATTTCATTAAAAATGCTCTGCCATTCATTTTCAATGTACTGTTCAAAATCATTGGGTAATCTTGTGTGCTTTCGTATGGATTGCAGCACAACTTCCACGGGCTTTGAATCAAAGACCGGTTGCATTCCCGGCTGAACCAGCGAATAATCTTCATTACCGAGATCCTCTACGCCCCAGGTTTCAATGGTGTGATGCACCGGCAACACGTAATCTGCCATAGCTGCTGTATCATTCAACGTTGTTGCCAGCGCTATTTTAAGGGGCACTTTTTTCAGTGCCTTCCGCAGGCGTTCTTTATCCGGATAGGTATAAAACGGATTTGTATTGTAAAAGATAATATTGGAAATCTGATCATTCAGAATTTCTTCGATCACGGCTTCGAAATCAACCGGCGCGTCCACAGCATCGAGTGGCTGACCGGATTTCAAAGCAATCGTGTTCCCGTAACTTCCGCAAATATAATTCAGTATATTTGCAGCAACTATCGAATCGGTTCCCTGTTCATGTGCAGCAACGGCATCTCCGCACAAAATTAATGTATTCGGATATTGATCCAGTTGTTTGCCGAGATGGGTTAGTTGCTCAATGGAAAGTCCCGACATCTCGGATGCTTTTTGCAGCGTAAAAGCCTGAAGATTTCGTCTCCATGTAGATTTTTCACGATCATTTATATTACTTTTTTGGGAATTATCCAGCAGCCAATTTGCCAGCGACAGCATCACGACAGCTTCGGTTTTGGGATGAATTTTATACTCCTCATCCGCATTCGTACCGGTCAGGCTTTCCGAAATCCCTACATAAATCAGTTTTACAATATTTTCGTTGCGAACTCTTCGGGCGTTGGAATATTGATGGCTCAATTCCACCGGTGATTCCCAGGTTTCCATAAACTCTGCACCAAAATCCATGATTAAATCCGCATTTTCCAGATGATATTCATTGGCGTCCGGTCTGCCGAAAGCAATTCGATTTGCTTCATAGTAGCTGTTTCGCAATGCCGGTTCATAAATAAATAACTGTGCGGCTTCACTTATTCCACCAAGCCATGTTTGGATGTATGATTTTTGTATACTTGTGATATAGCCTGAAATGAAAAGCGTCTTGCCGACTTCGATCAATTCTTTTATTTCGTTGATAGCGCTGTCCCATGTGAGCTTTGTCTTCGGTGCATTGTCAATCTTTTTAAACGGAAATCTTATTCTATCGACATTATATAATTCCTGTAATGCTGCCTGTCCCCTCGGACACAGCCCCCCCCTGCTAAGCGGATGATTGGGATTTCCTTCGATTTTAATAACTCTCCCTTCCCGGACTTTCAACATTGTTCCGCAGCGAGCCGGGCATTCGCAACATGTGGATGCGTACCAGTAAGGCGTTCCGGGAATAATTTCCTCTGCCGGGATGAGCAGTGGAAATAATTTTCGGATCGGTCGCCGGGAAATGTCGGGAACCATTGCCAGACTTAGCATACCGAGCGATTTGAGGAAATTTCTTCTATCCAGATTATTCATAGATTTTCTATCTCCTTATTTATGACAGGTAATGCATTCGCGCGGTGCTCCCCTTCTTTCATGACAGGTAACACACCATCCCATTTCCATAAATCCCCGGTCCGAAGATCCGCCTGAAGCACGGATCGCAACCGTCATGTGTTCCACCGGTCCGTGGCATTCCTGACACTCTATTTTTGCAATTACCGTATGCACACGATGACTGAAATATACATGATCTTTTACTTCATAAACGCGCTCCCAATCGATCTCTCCTTTTTCCTCGATGATCGCCAGCATTTTTTTGACTTCAGGGATATCCATGTCCACACCTTCATGACAGTCAAGACAGAGGCTGCTGGATGGGATTGTTGCGTGAATGGACTTTTCAGCGGATGAATGACAATATAGACATTCCAATCCCAGTTGATTCACATGTACCGTGTGCGAAAATTCTACAGGCTGTTCCGGCAGCGGACCAAAACGATGGATTATTTTCTGTGACACAATTGCCAGAATAATAACAATACCGACCCACATAATCATCGCCACAGCCAGAATGAGAGGCAAGTTTTTAGTTTTCATTTTGTCCTACCTCCAGGCTTAATAAATAATCCACAACCAAATCGACTTCTTTTTGAGAAATAGGTGGCGGAGGCATCACCGGATACTCCGGATCGATTTTCTGAGGATCACTAACGAATTCCTTCATTGCTTCGGGATTGCCTCTGTATTTTTCGATGGCATAAGTCATTGGCGGACCCACAATTGCTCTGTCTATTGCGTGACATGCCATACATACCTCCTCAAACACTGATTCACCGGTGATAGTTACCTCTCCGGTAGGGGAATATGTCTTCATAAACGAAGCGAGATTTGCCTGATATTGCTCTGTTTTATTGGCAACGATTTTCATAGGCTCTTTTAACGCATTTTCCCTGACAAAGTGACGCAGCGTTGCCATCAGTATTAATGTGACGAAAATGGATGTAAAAATGAAGTAGGGATTTATCTGCTTATCTGCAAATAAATTCAAGGAGACAAAATATGTCGCGATCCCTGCAAAAATGACGGCAATAATGATCAATATCAACACAAGATTCGAATCGGAATTCATTGGCAGCGTGACATAGTTCAGCACACCGAAAATCATTTGTAAAACCGTCGCCACGAATGCCCATTTTAAACCCAGCCTTTTTGCGCGATTATAATAATTGGCATCTTCGGGTTTGTTTTTTCCCCGGAAATGAAAATAACCATAGGCAAAGAATCCGGTTACAGCAAAACTGGCGTTCATGAAATGAAGATAGCGGGGAATAACATTGGGAACCCATATTGTATCCCAGAAATTATAGACATTTTTCCATTGATCAGGATACAACATGGTATTGATGTTCGTCAAAAAAATAAACGGGACAAAAAGAAAAATGGCAAACGCCAGCAATCCCCAAAAGTATTTGAAATTGATGCTGTATTTTTGCGAATCCCATGTATACTTGTAAACATAGAGTGCCAAAAATGCCAACGCCACAAGCCAGATTACAGATAACCATAAAGGTGCGGTAATATTGTTTGCAGAGTAAAAGAAATGAATATACGCCAAACTGATCGTCAATAACGGTGCGACACCAACAACCACGGCAATGCTTTTATTGACCGTAACCGTGCTAATCATATCTTTGGCAAGGCGATCGTAAAAAGGATCTTCTTTTCTCAGCATTCTGAAAAATACAGCCCAGAACGTTCCCCCGATCATGAAATTAATGAAAAGTATATGCAGCAAAAATGTGATAACAAGCACAAATTTCAATAAACTTAATGATGCGGGTAAGTCCAGAGGCACACTAATGGGTATAATATCCATACAGCCAAAACCTCCATAAAAGTGGATATATGTAACTATGTTCGTCTTAAAAGAAAAAGCTATTCTTAAGAAAGAAAAACGCTACGGCGATTTATTTACAAGATGATCCAGATAAACTGCGAGCGCCTGTCGTTCTTCCTCCGTTCCGATAAACGGTGGCATGTAGGGATGAGATCGTTTATACGTGCGAAGGAAGTTATCTGTCAATTCAACATCCTGAATAATCCGTTTCTTTTTCGTAATGCCGTTAACACCGTTATAGGTGTGGCAATTTGCACATTCCAGTTTAAAGAGTAGCTCCCCTTTTCGCAAGACAGGATCCGTCTCTTTTGCACTTCGTTTTGCCCATCCGGCATATTTTAAAACTCCGCTCTGATTCAAAAATGGCGCTTCCGATTCCCGGATGCCGTTAGAGTATAAATATTTGTGTATTGTATACGGCTTTCTGAGAAACTCTCTTACGCGTTCAAATTGCCCGACCGCGAAAATCAGGAGAATCAACGGTACAAAGGCAATAAATCGATAATCTTTCTTTTTTAAAACCAGTATTATACCACTAACAATCAAAAACAGAACGATAACAAAGAAAAATATTTTGCTCAGGTATGCATAGTTTGAATATTTTAAAGTCATTAATGC